>NZ_CAJNBJ010000018.1 GCF_905220995.1 Nitrospira defluvii | reverse complement strand
GGTTGCAATAAAGTGGCTCTAGCGACTGTTTACCAAAAACACAGGACTCTGCAAACACGATAGTGGATGTATAGGGTCTGACGCCTGCCCGGTGCTGGAAGGTTAACCGGAGGAGTTAGCCGCAAGGCAAAGCTTTGAAGGGAAGCCCCAGTAAACGGCGGCCGTAACTATAACGGTCCTAAGGTAGCGAAATTCCTTGTCGGGTAAGTTCCGACCTGCATGAATGGCGTAACGACTGGAGCGCTGTCTCAGGGAGTGACTCAGCGAATTTGTTGTTCCGGTGAAGAAGCCGGGTGCCCGCAACTAGACGGAAAGACCCTGTGCACCTTTACTACACCTTGACATTGGGTGTTGGAAGGATCTGTGTAGGATAGGTGGGAGGCTGTGAGACTTGGCCGCTAGGTCAGGTGGAGCCAACGTTGAAATACCACCCTGATTGTTCTGATATTCTAACCTGGCCCTGTGATCCAGGGCAGAGACAGTGTCTGGCGGGTAGTTTGACTGGGGCGGTCGCCTCCCAAAAGGTAACGGAGGCGCCCAAAGGTTCCCTCAGGCTGGTCGGTAATCAGCCGTCGAGTGTAAAGGCAGAAGGGAGCTTGACTGCGAGAGCGACAGTTCGAGCAGAGACGAAAGTCGGGCTTAGTGATCCGGTGGTTCTGCGTGGAAGGGCCATCGCTCAACGGATAAAAGGTACGCCGGGGATAACAGGCTGATCTCCCCCAAGAGTTCACATCGACGGGGAGGTTTGGCACCTCGATGTCGACTCATCGCATCCTGGGGCTGAAGCTGGTCCCAAGGGTTAGGCTGTTCGCCTATTAAAGCGGTACGAGAGTTGGGTTCAGAACGTCGTGAGACAGTTCGGTCCCTATCTGTTGTGGGCGTAGGAGAGTTGAGAGGGGCGTTCACTAGTACGAGAGGACTGTGAAGGATGAACCTCTGGTGTGCCGGTTGTCGTGCCAACGGCAGTGCCGGGTAGCTATGTTCAGTTGGGATAACCGCTGAAAGCATCTAAGCGGGAAGCCTGCCTCAAGATAAGCTCTCCCGGGGCGCAAGCCCCCTAAAGGACACTTGTAGACTACGAGTTTGATAGGCTGGGTGTGGAAGGCTCGTAAGGGCTGTAGCTAACCAGTACTAATCGTCCGTGCGGCTTAACATCCTTTGCTCCTGATAGACGTGGTCTTAACAAGAACAAACGAATGACNTTTGATTCTTCAGAAGTTCCCGGTGGCCTTGCCGGAGGGGTCACACCCGTTCCCATACCGAACACGGAAGTTAAGCCCTCCAAGGCCGATGATACTGCTGCCGTGAGGCAGTGGGACAGTAGGACGCTGCCGGGTTACAAAAAGAGCCTGCTCGAGAAATCGGGCAGGCTCTTTTATTTCCCACGAGGGATTTATCGAACCAAGGGGTTTTGAGGGACTCCCGATATGAAAGACCGAACTGACGTCTCCCCGGAAAACGACAGCACTTCTAAACGAGAGTAGACTGGCGGCTTCGACGGTCCCTCGCGAAAGGAGCGGGATCCAAATGGAATGGACCCATCCCTCTCACTTTGGCATGGTGGTAGTCATGTGAGTCCACCACTTCACCGAGGAGGGAACCATGAGCCTAACGACGCTGGGGATCGATATCGCCAAGAACGTCTTTCATGTGCATGGGCGTGATGCCGCTGGGAGACCCGTGTTCCAGAAGCGGTTCTTACGGGCCGCCTTGGTCAAGTTTATGGCCAACCTGTCTCGCTGCCCTGTGGGGATGGAAGTGTGCGGGGGCGCGAACTATTGGAGTCGCACGTTCCAGGCGTTGAGCCACGAGGTGCGTTTGATCAGCCCGCAATTTGTTAAACCGTACGTGAAGAGTAACAAGAATGACTTCAATGATGCCGAGGCGATTTGTGAAGTCGTTCTTCGCCCCACCATGCGCTTCGTGCCCCCAATACCGTCGCACAGCAAGATCTGCAAAATATGCATCGGGTCAGGCGACGCCTGATCGGAGCGCGCACGGCGCTGGTCAACCAGATTCGTGGGCTGGTGGCGGAATACGGAGTGCTCGTTCCACAGCAAGTGAGTTCCTTGCGGCGTACCTTGCCCCGACTCGTCGAGGATCTGACCAATGACCTCACGCCCCTCGCTCGAACGACCTTTACAGCCCTGTCTGAAGAGTTGCGCGCGGTGGATGTCCGGGGGACCACCGTTGATCGCGAACTCAAGGAGTACTGTGCCCAGGACGAGCGCTGTCAACGAGGAGTTGGAGTGGAGGCGTCTGGTGTTGGGAGATATTTCTCGAAGTCGCATGACAGTTTCGGGGAGGTTGGTGCGGGCAGAAACACAACAGATCGGGGGGAGCGGCTGTTGTCCCCCCAGTAACTGTCTGAGAGTACTGTGACAGGGATTGGACTAACGATCCACTCGAGAAACCCGACAGATTCAATCGTTGGCGGACATCCAGAACCAACGCATGCCTCCTGGGCGATACTCAGAAAGCGCGGTTCGTCGATAGGCAATCGGGAGGCTCAAGGAGGATGGCCAATCGCTCAGCTGTCGCGGCCGGGCTCAAATCTCAGTGATCCGGTGTGTGGTCGCGAACCGCTGTCTGATCACATCTGAAATACCTGCGATGAGGAAGTCGTGCAGCTCGACGAGGATATCGGCTTGGCTCAGCTCCGGAATGGAGGCGGGATCGAGCAACTCCTGTTCGCCTCCTTCGACATCGCAGACCACCAACGTGTGCTCGAGGCCCTGCAACGCTTCCTGCAGGAGGGACGGAGTGCAGAATTCCCGGATCGTGATGCGTGATGCTACTTCATTGAGCTGTGCCATGCGATTCAAGATTGCCCGGCTCTCGGGATCGGCTTCATACGCCGTCAGGCGGCTTTGTGGCAACTGACGCGCTAACCCGACGGCATAGTAACCTTCGCCTGCGCCGATATTGACGATATGCTGGTATGAGGCCTGCGGCCGTAGCGCTTCCACGACCGGATGGAGCTCCAGTTCGTAGGTGCCGAGCAATTTCGGGCAGTACGCGCTGCTTTGGACGTGGACGGCATGCGGTATATACCGCATGCCCTTGAACGGTCCGGTGTGCACGCAGGAACGGGTTCTCCGTGTCAGTATGGAGCCGACCAGTCGATACGTCGATACAATGTGGAGTCCGGTTCGAGGAGGCCACCGTGCGTGTGAGCATTCTCCAGCGTCAGGATCCAGCGCCTGGTGGAGTCCGGCAGGATGGTCTTGAGTATTTTACGTGTCACCGGAGCGATCATCGACATGCGATCTCTGCGCTTCTTTCTTTCGACGAATCGGGTGATTCGCCGAGGCCGCAAGACTTGCAGGTTCTCCTCTACACGTGCGGTGAATGTAAGCTATCAAACACTCTATGCTGATTATCGGCACCGGTCAATGTCAGGGGATGTCACACCTGCTGTCGTTTTCTCCTACATTTTAAGGTGATTGCTCCAGTATGATCTCCATCGACGCATGGGGCTGCCGGCGCCACGTCGATTTTCTTACAGCTCTCACGCGGGATGGCCTTCAGTGGCCACGCAATCGTGCCTGTCTGTGGGATGTCTCGTTCGAAACCTCTGGAGGGTGATAGGTTGCGTTTTCTGTTGCCTCCCATTCCATCCGGCTGGAAGCAGTTGCTCACAAATCAGGTGAACAGCCATCGCTATCGAGCCCTCGAGATGTTTCTTGATCGGGAAGCAACGGCGGGCGAAACGATCCTGCCGCCATCCCAAGATATTTATGCGGCCTTGCACAACACGCCTTATGAAAAGGTCAAAGTTCTGCTACTTGGTCAGGATCCCTACCACACGCCGGGTATGGCACACGGACTGTGTTTTTCGGTGCGGCCTCATGTTCCCGTGGTGCCGCCGTCCCTCAGAAATATCTACCGTGAGCTTCGAGACGATGTCGGGTGCCGCATTCCAAACAACGGCTGCCTGATGCCCTGGGCCAGGCAGGGAGTACTGATGTTGAATACCGTCTTGACGGTTCGCGCGCATGCCGCCAATTCGCATCGAAGGCGCGGGTGGGAGGCCGTGACCGACCGTATCTTTGAGGTGGTCAATGCAAAACCAAGTCGTGTGGTATTCGTGCTCTGGGGCGTGGAGGCGAAGAAGAAACAGGCATTGATCACGGCTGCGCAGCATGTAGTGATTTCCTGCGCCCACCCCTCACCCTTGTCCGCGAGAAAGTTCTTCGGTTCACGGTGTTTCTCGCAGGTTAATCGAGCCCTCACTGAAGCGAATCTTAAACCGATCGATTGGCAAATTCCTGATCTCTGAGTCGGAGTCGGGTGGCGCGGTAGGTGCGATCGCTGCTCGCACCTAAATGATTTGACTTGCGGCTCGCAATTCTAATTGTCGCTGAACACAGTGCCCATCGCGTGGCAGTATGATGGCGACCAGGGGCTCTCGCATTGGGAGGAAATCGCTCCGACCACTGCGTCCTGTGAGAAAGGTACTCACCAGTCGCCCATTAATATTCGCACCGCTCCCCATCACCAGAGCCATGACGGGCTCTTGGTGCATTACACTACCGCCCCCGGTCACGTTGTTACTTCCCACCACACCATTGAAGTGGATTTTCAATCAGGCGAGTCGCTTGAAGTCCTTGGACGAACGTATACGCTCAAAGAGTTCCATTTCCACGAGCCTAGTGAACATCAGCTGAACGACCGCAGCTATCCGATGGAAGCGCATCTCGTGCATCGAGATGAGACGGGTCATCTGGTGGTCTTGGCGGTGCTGATGGATTTGGGTAGTGAATCAGCCTCTCTGGCCGCCGTGTGGGATCGGATTCCGAGCGAGAAGCAGGATGAGGTGCGGGACTTGCTGATTAACCCACAGGACCTGCTGCCGAAAGACTTGCACCATTACGCCTACGATGGCTCGCTGACCACGCCTCCTTGTACGGAGAGGGTGCACTGGATTGTGCTGAAGGAACCCATCTCCATTACCCCTGCCCATATCGAACGGTTCGTGTCGCTGATTGGCCACAATGCTCGACCGGTTCAATCGTTGAATGAGCGCGAGATCGACGAAGAATAATCTTCTTTGTTCAGACAACGATCGGATGTTCCAAGCCCCCACCATTGCTTCGAGTGTTTCCCACGACCACCAGTCCCAGCTCCACTTCGAATGTCTTTCGAGCGATTGTTGGTGGTTACGTGAATCTATGCCGACCAGCCTCAACCACTTAGTGGATGCCATCTTCTCGTGGAGGCTGAGGTCCTGCGACCATACCTGCCAGGTCGGGGTCATCTTGACCTTGCAATTTTGGCCCTTCTGTTTTTCGTTTTAGGCGGTGAGCCTCTTTCTGCGTACGGCGTTCACGTTGTGTCTGTTCCCGTTGGCGTTTTTTAGAAGTCGTGTGGCTCATGGTCACCTCCGTGGGTCGCATCGGAGCGACGTATATCAGGCGGATGGCAATTGAGGGGGCGTCGTTGCTGGCCCGGCGCTCGATCTGCCGGCTTTGATGAATCGATCTTCGGCGAGCACGCCGTGTAGTTGTGACGTGATCGAGCGACGATACGGTTCTTTCTGCCGGATCATGATTACGAGATTGTCCCCATCCACAAGGATGCTGAGGTCGTCTTCAGTAACCAGTTCCCGGGACGAGCCACCGATGTTCAATCGGTACTGTGTTTTTCCATCGGGATTTCGATTCGATCCGACCACAATCTCAGTCAATCCGTCGATGTGGCCGTCATACCCCTTATGTCGGTGCCTGACCTTGGTGCCGTTTGGAATGCGCACCCATCGTGCCATCGGCGATGTCTGACTTTCTTGCCCGTTGCTCATAGCGCGTGTGTCTCCTTGTTATCGTAGCAGTACGTAGCCGCTAGGGGTCTCGTGATTCCGCGAGCCACAATTCCATCGCAGTACACGGCTGGGCTGACGACTGCGAATTTCAGAATGAAACGAGCGGAGTATCCCGGACGGAAGGTCGGTTGAATCGATCTTACAAATCTACGGACACAGAGTCGATAGGAAGCAAACTTAATCGGCTGAGGAGTCAGCGGTCCATCGAGAGTGTATCACATTTGTTCATGCCGCATCGGCCATACCTTACGATGGAGGTGCGGTCATTGTCGACGTTCCTTACTCCCCAAGTGCAGGTGTGGTCATGCGCGATGCTGTTGATTTGGGGGACTCGGCACATGAACACATGAATATGGTGCAAAACGACCGATCGCTGAGAATAATTATTGTCGCATAGAATCATGCTCTTGCAATGAGACCAGCTCTCCGGCACGTTGACACCACTCTCGCAGCCCTATAGGGTGAACTCATGACGTACTGAGCCACGCCGGCTTTCTCCTTTCGCGCGCACTCTCTTGCTCTCCCTCACTCCCTGCGCGTGCGAGTCCCAAGTCTTCGCCGCTTCGCCGCCATAGAACAAGAGTCCAGCGATGATAGGCCTGCAGTGATCGGTCATTGGCCGATCAGTCGATCTACTCAAGATGGAGTCTTTTGCTTACGGCAAGATTCGCGCAGCTAGGAGGTTGTCATGTATCAAATTTGGACACTCATCGGAATCATGGTCTTCACGTGGGTTGTTGCGATGTGGGCTAGTTACTCGGACGGCACTGTGTAGAGAGACGATTCGAGTTACGAGTGCTCTTGAGGTCTCCTGCCAACCGGCAAGGGATCTGATGCCAAATGGAGGATACCATGATGGCGCAGACGGTACTGTTTTGGGCCTCACACAATCTGTTTACGGTCGCGACGGTCTGCTTCGGTGCTGCCATGCTGAGCGTAATGCTGTACACCTACCTGCATGATTATGTGCTGGTGGCGAGGGGGCGGTAGCCGGCTTCTGTAAGTTACACGGTTGCCTATTTAGGAGGTTTCATCCTATGCGTATTCATCGAACAATCACTACGAGAGTATTGAGTCTTTTTCTGGCAACCGCTTGGTTGCTAGCCGTCTCACTGACCGTCTATGCCACGGAGCAGAAACCCGTTGTGACCGTCGCGCCGGTCAAGTCCGTTGCGGTGGCTTCCGGCGCCGTCGAGGATACTCTGCCTATGTGCATGACGAGAATTCCTCAGGGGGCGACACCAGGACAGCGGTTGATTGCTGAACAGAGTTGCCAGCGAGATGAATCCGATCGTGCATCCATGCGGGCTGTTCCTGGACGGTAGCCCGATCGTCCCACGTGGCTACCTGCGCATGGATTTGACCGGGTGCGGTGTGCCGGCTGTGCGCGTGGCAGATAGTAGCGGCCATTTTTTCTTGGCTCTGGGCTGTGCCGAAGGGTGAGTAATGCAGGAAGGATGACGGTATGCGTATGGAACATCGAGTTCGTTCAAGATCGGTCGGCCGGCCTGGCGCCGTCGAGGAGCGAATGGTGGCAGGAGCGAGTGAGACGCCTGCGAGAGTCGGTCGAAATATGCTCCTCGATATCAACAGGGCTGAGATTTCTCGACTCAAGTCGCTGACCGGAATCGGCGAGCATTATGCGAAGAAGATCGTGGAAGGGCGGCCTTATCACCATCGAGAAGAGTTGCTGACCAAGGAGATTTTGCCGGAATACATCTACGGCAGAATCATGGATCGACTGGTGGCAAACCAGTCTTAAGATGTGAGGGATGGGTGAGGTGCCTGGGATCGGTGCCTCGCGTGTGTTGGCCCTCCGGTATGGAATGACCGGGGTGTTCTCTCTCAGGATTGGGACGGGTGGCTCGAATGACCGGGAAAAATGACTGTATGACTGACAATAGTAGAACAGCAGGGGTGGCGAGAAGGTTCTGGCTACGTCAGGCATTTTGGCGGGGCATGGCCCTTGTAGCATCCATCAGCCTGCTGATGGGCATCGTACAGCCCACGGCCGCTTGGTCCGAGCAGGGCCCTACCGAGGCGGTGAAGGGGACCGTCTCCGAGCTGCTCTCTATCCTCAAGGAGCTCAAAGGCCCGACTCGATCCGAGGCGCGACGTTGGGAAATCGAACAGGTCATTCGGCATCATGTGCATTACGAGGACATGGCCAAACGGTCTCTGGGAGCATCCTGGGGGCAGCTGAGCGATGTGGCCCGCAGGGAGTATGTCGGGCTTTTTGTCCAGCTGCTTCGCGATGCGCTTGCGAACCGGATGGTGGAGTATTCCGGTGAACGGATCACCTATCTCTCGGAACAACGGGAGCGCACATTCGCGCAGGTCAAAACGCGGCTGGTCGGGAAGAAGGTTGACACCTTCATCGACTTTCGTTTGGTCAGTCAGGACGGACGCTGGCTGGTCTACGACGCAGTGATGGACGGGGGGAGCCTGGTCGCAAGCTACCATGCGCAGTTTGCGAGCATCATTCGCGATGCCTCCTGTGCGCAGTTGATGGAGCGAATCAAAGAGAAGACACTGGTCGTGAAATTGTTTGAGAAGAGCGGGTCGTGAGGCGAGGGGCGCAATGGCACGGTCACGAGCGGTCATGTCCCCGGGAGAGAGCGCAATGAGATGTCCGCGTTGTTATGGGCCCATGATGATGATCAAAATGAAGGATATCGTGAGCGGGACGTTGGCCTATGGGTGGGGCTGCCGGCAATGTGGCGCAGTCATCGATTCACTGATCGATATTCACCGCCAGTGGCATCTGGAGCCCCGCGCGACCTGGGCGCATTTGGCTGTCGCTGCCTGCTAGGTCACGCAATCACTTCCCCAGTCGTCGTAGGTTCGCATGACCGGTTGTGGCGCGAGATGAGCGGAATTCCCGGCAGATAGCAGGAAGAGTAAGGAGTGTGTCATGTTGCATGCCTCGTTGATTGCTCTCGTGCTTGGACTCGTGGTTTGGGGGCTCAATTGGACCGGGCTCGCCGAGATGCCGAGCCAGGTCTATTGGATCTTTACAGGGGGGGGAATGCTGTTGATGCTGATCCACCTTGCGACAAGGCGACCGGCCCGCGTGTGGTAAGAGGACCCATCACTATGCGGCTCCGCGATGCATGCATCATAAGCGCCCTGCTGGGAATTAGTGCGCCTTGCTTCAGTGAGGTTGAAGCTGCGAAGGAGTGGGCGCCGCAGGAGGTTGCGGCAATTCTCGCGCAGTCGCATGCGCAGCTGCTCATGCGACCGATGGGGACGGAGCCAAGTTCGCTTCAGACGAACGAGGCGGACCAACAACGGTATATGGTGCAATCCGGCTATGCGTTGCAGTTGGCAAGAGGGGAGAAAAATGTGAAGCAGATTGTTGAGGCGATCGCCCTATCGTCGGAATTTAACGCCAAGTGGATAACACCCCACATGGGTACTGCGCAGACCGGATCGGCCCCGGGAGTACCGCCCGTAGCGGCCCCTGAAAAGGCCATCGATAGCCTGTACTGTGCGTTGTTAGGCCGGCGTGTGGATAGTGCGTCGTTGGCCAGCGCTCGCAAGGATCTGGTGAGTTTCGGCTTTGAACGGGTGATCCGTGACGTGATCGACGGGAAGGAATACCGAGACCGGTTCGGTGACACCAAAGTACCTTACATAACCAGTGAGAACCAGGCGGCAGTCGGTTGCCCGCAAGCGGCTCTATAGCAGCGGTTCCAGCGCAGCAGGCTCAGGATTTCATCAGTGCAGGTGGCTTGACGGGACGGCAATAACCTCATCGCAGGAGAGAGAGGCAGAAAATGAGTATGACGCCGGAGGAACGCATCGCAAATATGACAAAGTCGATCAATCAAGCCATCAAGGTGATGGGGGATCGTTTCGGGTCGACAGAGGAAGATGTGGCGCGAGCCATCCAAGGCCTGAAGGCCTCAATACAGACGGCACCTCAGGAGAAGCCGGTGCCAGTCGGGGCCGCCACCCAGCCCTGAGGCCTCACCGGGCCTAACTGTCTGATTGGTGGGGTAGCCATGTGGTTTGCCGATGCTCCGATGTCTCTCGTTGTTGGAAGCATAGGTGTCTTCTGTACTCCCTTGCTGCCTCCCGGGCACGAGTCAACCAACGGACTAGGCCTCAATATCCCTTGACTCCGATCGCCATAGCGCTTAGCGTGAAGGATATGACGTCTCTAGCTCCGCCGACTGTTCTCTCCCTCGCGCTTCGAGTCTCCTTCCCGCGCGACTGATTGTCCGGTCTCCGTCGCTTCTTACGCCAGAGTGCCCTGCACTGACCGATGATACCGTCTTCGTGGACGGAGCGATTGTCGCTTCCGGCGAGGCACGGCGTTGTGACCAGTAGTTCCATCAGACACTATTACCCGTTTCATATAGCAGTACAAGGGAGCACCATTATGATTACCATCACGGCAACGGCTGAAGAGAAAATTCGCGAGTTGATGTTGGAAGAAAAAGATACCTTGGGGTTGCGGGTTTATGTGAAGGGCGGGGGCTGCCACGGCTATCAATATGGGATGGCGTTCGAGTCGAAGATGAGCGATGACGATACCGTGATTGAAAAGGGCGACGTGAAGGTGATCATGGATTCGCAAAGCGCTCCGCTGTTGAGTGGCTGCGAAGTCGACTATGTCGACAGCGTGCAGGGCTCGGGATTTGCGATCAAGAATCCACAAGCCAAGACGACCTGCGGCTGCGGGAGCTCATTCAGCGCCTAATTCCGGCTCGCATCGCTGTCTCTGTGCGATCGTCGCCGTGACTGAAGGCTCACCTTCCCAAGAAGTGAGCGTGTCATCGCCGGCCCGCGAGTGTGTGGCGGGATGACCATGCTGCCGGAAATCATCGTGGAAGAAATTAAGCGTGCGCTTGGGGTGCGTTCCGGCACGCTCGCCCGTCGCGGTTAACACGTAGAGCGCCGGAGAAGGAAAAACGGTTTCCAGCCGGCTTGAAGCACATTGACCCTTGGAAAAGCTGAGAGGAGAGAGCGATGAGCAAAGAACGCATCAAGATTTCGCCGGATCTGTATGACATCATGCCGTCGGATTATCAGGACCTGGTCAGCAGTGCCACATACGGCAAGGAGGATCGTGGATGGAAGGACATCGGCACCTCCAAGGAATTGATCGAGCAGCATTCACTCTGTGCCGGATGTCCTGAATCCATGGCGTTTCGATATATTCTGGCCTCGCTCCCCAACCCCGAAGACACGGTCATGGTCGGCTCGACCGGCTGTACGAGCCTCGTGTTTCCGATGGTGGCCGTCCACAACATTCATTCCCTGTTCGGGAATCAGAATGCCATTGCCTCGGGGCTCAAACGAGCCTTGAGTGTCCGCTTTCCTGATCGTATTAAAGATGTGGTCGTGTTGGCGGGAGATGGCGCGACGGTGGACATCGGCCTGGACATGACCCTGCAAGCCTGGTTCCGCCAGGAAAAGTTCACGACCATTTGCTTTGACAACGAACTCTACGCCAACACCGGCGGGCAGGAGAGCGGTCTTATGCAGAAGGGGTTCGTGGCCAAAATGGCGCCGGTTGGAAAGCTGTTCGAGAAGGTCCGGTTGCCTGAAATTGCCCGGGAGTCCGGCTGTCACTACGTAGTCAACTGCACGGTGAGCAAGCCGTCGCTGGTTGAGAAGGTCGTACGCAACGCGGTGCTGATCGCGCGGGAAATCGGGCCGACCTATCTGCAACTCTATACGCCCTGCATTCTGGAGATCGGCAAGAACAGCATGGAGGGTTTGCAGGAAATGCGGGACTCCGAGAAGCCCACGGAACGGTTTGCCTTCAAGGAATATATCAGCGAGCCGGCAAAACAGCTCTTAGCGGAGCGTGATGCCAAAGCCAAAGAGAAGAAAGCCGCTGCCAAGCAACTGGTGTCCTAAGCGGTAGGATGATCACCGCCGCTTCCGCGGCAATAAGAGAGCGAGGTTTCAGATGAGTCTCGATTATGTCAAGTTTACACCCGGCTTCGAGCAGTTCATGCCGAAAGAATATCGGGATATGGTCGAACATGGACCATTCGGGAAAAAGACAACGGTGTCGCAGATGGGCAGCTTCAAGGAAATCCTGGAAGAACACCCGATGTGTGCCGGCTGCGCCATGACACTGTTCATTCGGTTGGCGATCATCGCCTTCCCGAATCCCGAAGATACCATTACCGTTGGGACGGCCGGTTGCGGACGATTGGCGATTTCCCAGGCGGCGATTCCATTCGTGTACGGCAACTACGGCGACCAGAATGGTGTCGCGAGCGGTTTATCGCGAGGACTCCGGCTCCGTTTCGGCGACAAGCCGAAGGATGTGGTCGTAATCGCGGGCGACGGCGGAACCGCCGACATCGGGTTCCAGCAGGTGCTGCATTCCTGGTTCCGGAAGGAACGGTTCACGACCATCATGTTGGACAACGAGGTGTACGGCAACACCGGCGGGCAGGAAAGCGGTATGACGACCAGAGGGGCCGTGCTGAAGATGGCTCCGCTGGGAAAGAAGTTCGAAAAAATGGACATGGTCACGATGGCCAAAGTCGCCGGCTGTTCCTATATCGCTACGGTCGTGCCGAACAATCCGCGGCGGGTGGAAAGCGTCATCAAAAAAGCGGTGTTGATCGCCCGGGACATCGGCCCTACGTATATTCAGGCGTATACTTCCTGCAATATCGAGTACGCGATCCCGACCGACAAGGTGATGGAAGATGCCAAGACCGTTGAAGACGATCGTTACAAATTTACCGAGTATGTCAGCGACGAAGCGAAGGCGTATCTTGCCGAGCGCTATGGCTACAAGGAATTTATGCCGAAGGCCGTCCCTGCTTCCGTCACGACGGCCTGAGTAGCCTTAAGGGATAAGCAGTCATTTCCCAGGCTCGCTCTGGCGGGCAGGAGTTGAACCCCCTGCCTCGCCAGAGCGAGGCAGGGACTGCAATTGATGCTGATCCATCACACTGCTCCACACGGGCGGTTCGCTTGAGCCTTGCCAGAAAATAATTAAGTCGCGTGGAATCAAGAGCTTGCCTCATCGAGCCTCGCAGCCTCCGTTGACACAGCCAGTCGCGCACTGTAGGGTGAGTTATGACGTCTTGAGCCACGCCGACTGTCTCATCTTGCGCGCCTCCTTCCATCCTTTGCGCGTCTGATTCCCCGGTCTTCGCTGCTTCTACGCCAGAGTTTCCATCTCAGAGCACCAGGTCTCGGCATGCGTTCGCGCGTGTCGGCCCTTACAACGGTGTGGCGCGATGCTTGCCACCGATAAAGGAGAATGCAATGACACAGGAGCAATTCCAACAGTTCTGGCTGCAACTCAAGGCTCCCCTCAAGGCCAGGTGGGGGAACATCACGGAGAGCGATCTCGGTGAAATCCAGGGCAGCCTGGCAAAGTTCGGTGATGTGCTGCAGAAACGTTATGGTGAGGGGCACAAGGACGAAGTCAGTCTGTGGGCTGATCGTCGGCATGCGCATTGGAGCGGTAACTATATCGGATACCAAGACCTGAAACCGACCGCCTGAATCAGTGTCTCCGTCCGGAGCATCGATATCTCGGCGAGGCCTTGCGCCCGCGCGGGCGATAAGAGCCAAAAGGAGGGCACCAGTCGTGCGAAAGATCGTCATTAACACGAGTTATGATCAGTTCTGTTTGAGTCACAAAGCATTTCTGCGCCTGCGTGAGCTGGGGCAGCCGGATGCGCTCAACGAGACCGACCTGGGCGCCTACTGGCCTTCTGCGGCAGGTCCTCGGGAGCCAAGCCTCAACCGGTGCGGGGTGTCGATTCCCCGTGACGACAAGCGGTTGGTGCAAGTGGTGGAGGAACTCCAAGGAGAGGCGAATGGTCATTGTGCTCAGCTGAAGGTCGTGTCGATTCCGGAGGATGTGTTGTGGGTCATCGTAAAGACGAATGGAAGCGAGCAGGTCAGCGAACAACATCGCATGTGGGCCTGACCTGACGGGGTCGGGCGCCAAGCTTCGCGGTTAAACCGGACCTGCAAGCTGGATGTGGGTGGGCCCGGAGATGCCCCGCCTTGTGCGAGTCTCCGGGCGTGCTCCGTCCTTAAATCCGCGCTTCACCGTGTCGCGTGTGATCTGCACGACAAGGTCAATACGACCAGGTGAGAAGGGTTGTAACGACGTTCTTGCTGTAGGCATACACGGGAATATTAGAGCTGTTGAGGACTCCCTGATATTGCAGCGCAAGGTTGAGGTTGTGGGGTAATGGCTTGGTGATTTGGCAGAAAATGTCTTGCTCGATATCCCGGCGCGCGGATAATTCCCCGGTATTGTCTAAGAAAATGCCTTGGACATGGTTGTACGCCCGCCAGTGTACTTCGTAGTCGAGTCTGAGGTTGAGGTCATACCAAGGAAGCACAACTTGCACTCCTGCCTGAATTCGATCTCCTGAATAGGCGAAACTGGATCCGCTGGCGGCCTCGACGTCGTGCTGGTACCCCAACCGGAGGATGTACTGATCTTGCCGGAAGCGAAAGGCCTGGAGAACCCCGAGCATGCTGTTGAACGCATCGCGTGATTCCGGGGCAAATCGGAGATCGCTATTGCCGGGCTCCGCGTAGAAGTCCTTTCGCTGATACCGATACAGGACAGTGGTCAGGTTTTCCATCCGACCGAGGGCTGGCAATGTCACTGCGGGCGGAACGAAGGCGGCGGGGAAGGTGAGTGTGTGACGTGAGAGAAAGCCCTTTAGCCCGAGAAGCATGTAGTCATAGCTGTATTGCCCGCCGATTTCATAGGGGATGCTTCCCAACGTGCCTCGATAGACGCCGGACAGCGCGCCCAGGTGGTCTTGGATGTCGAAGGCGCCCACGCCGCTGTTGGTGTTCACCGTCTGGTAGTACGAGTAGGCCACCGTCGACTCAATCGGCCCATTGCGATACCAGGAGTAGTCGCCCCTAGCGGAGGTGACGAAGCCTGGGGACTGTGTGGTGCGTGCACGGAGAGTCTCCGCGACCACGTCGCTGCTTGTGCGAGGGTTCACAGCCACGTTGTCGTCGTAATACCCTCCAACTGCGAGTTGCACATGAAGTCGCTGGGTATCCGGCATCCGTGTCGCGGCGGCGGTCAGTGCTTCCTGGATGCGGACGGATGCACCGGTGATCGGAGAATTGGGCTGGACGCGTTGCGCGGAGATCAATTCCGCCTGTGCCTGGTCGGAAAGGCCGAGTATTCCCAGGGCCAGGCCTCGATAAAACATCACAAGTTGCTGAATGTCCGGATCGGATGATCGGTTGCTCGCCAGCGCAGCCACGGCACCGTCATAATCTTTCTTCTGATAACGAAGTACGCCCACAGCAAAGCCTAAGTCCTTCCGACTCGGCTCCCGCTGAAAGACCTCCTCCAAGAGCGGCGCCGCCTTCTCGTCGGCCCGCAGTGCAAAATGTGCGATTCCCAATTGGTAGGTCGCATCCAGATCGTTTGGCCGAAGCTGGTGAAGAGTCGTGAGGGGAGCAATGGCCAGGTCCGACCTTCCTTGGGCCAGATGGCAACGCGCGAGATAATAATAGGCTCGCCCATGGCCTGGATCCAGTGAAATGGCCCGTGCGAAGAAAGCGCGCGCTTCGTCAAACTGCTTGGCCTCAAGGGCCAGAATTCCCTCGGCGACGAGTACCTCCGCATCAGCCTGCTGCGCCAGGGAGCAAACAGGAAACCATACCAGCATGACGACGACCATGAATATTGCGGCGAGAAGCGGTCGTCGCTGAACGTGAGAGTTGCATGGAGGAATGGTCGGTAACCATTGCGAATGCATGCGTGATGAGTTCCTCCCTGCCTGCAGGTTCTTCGCTTGACGTGTAGCTGTGCGCCTCCCTACTATACGATACGGGGTTTGTATTTTCCGAGACCAAATCTCTGCAAAGTGGCTATGGTCAAGGTCTCGCGGAGATTACATGATTGGTGATGTGATTCAAGTCGGCAGTGGTGGCGAGGGATATCGATCTCATGGACACGCGTAGTAGGTGGGTAAGGGGAGTTGGGTGGAGTGTGGCGGTTCTGTTGGGCGTGGCCATCCCGGTATTGGCCCAAGAGGCGCCACGCCCCCTCTCCAATCCTAAGCCGGCGTTTGGCCTCGTCACGGATCTTCTCGGGACGCCGGTGAAGACGCGCGCATCTGATCCGTCAGGCATGGTTCCGCTGAAGCTCGGCGATCTCATATCCGCCGGCGATGAACTCCGGACAGGACAGGGCGGGAAATTGGAACTACTGTGGGATCATCGGGCGATCGTGGCCCTACACCATGATGCACGAGCGACGATTGGGGAGGCGCAATATGGGCAAACAGACGTGCGACTGCATCAAGGGACCGTGCGAATTGCCCTGTCGTACAATGCCGGGAGAGTGACTGATACCCTGACGCTTCGAACACCGCTTACAACGGTGAGGACACGGGGAGGAATCATAGAGTCGATGGTTCCCGGGGCAGAACGCCAATCATTTTTTTATGGCCTACTGAATGGGATTCCTGGCGAAACAGTTCGAGTGCTCGAAGGAACCGCACGCATTGAACCGTTAACGGAAGAGGGGAAAGTCTTAACTCTGAAGGCGGGGAATGAAGTATCGGTGAAGACGGGGAAATTCTTGGCCGTGTCTGAGCACGAGGTGAATCAGGCGCCGGCACAGCCGCTCGCCGTCAGGGAGGAACATCGCCAAATCCCGGGGACGGTCATGCACCAAATCGTCAATGCGCAGGTGGGTGTTGCGCTTGAGACTGGGCAGTTTTTTGTAGCCTCTGCAGTGGGAACTGAGAAGGAACCGGTCGGCACGGCTCCGAAGGGAGTCATTCTGGCGACCACTGCCGGCGTGCCGCTGACAAGCCTGTTCCCACCTTCCCCAACCCCGGGGACTGTCTCGCCAAGCTCCACTCCTCAGGCCGCGCCGCCTCCCTTACAAGGGATCAATGTGGGCAGCTTGGGCCCGGCCCAGTCCGGTGGATTGAACAGCCGTGGCATCCTCACAGAAATCCTGAAAGACGTGGGAAAGCGAGGGCGGGGATCTCGAAAGGAATAGGGTATGTGGCGATTTCTCAGAAGTGATCTCACAAAGACCGACAGACCTGCGAGCGGATCCGCATGACGGCGTCCTGGCGAAACCGCGATTTGTACGTGCGGATGATGCGTTGAAGGCCGCGTTCTCGCTCCTGGCTCCCGTCATGTGCGAGTTGGAGCACGTGTGAGATTTCTGTCGCAACGGAGCCAGTCGCGTTTTTCCAGCGTCCCTGGGCTATCCAGAATGTCAGTCCTTCAGGAAACTCCCCACTCACCGTGTCGTTCAGGAAGCTAGTCCATTCTTGGTCCGTCACGATGCCGTCCGGCTTCGCGGTTCCGAAATAGAGTGAGTCGAGCACGATCGGGTGTGTTCCCGGTAAGCAAATGGGGGCGGACGATGCACATCCGCTCATCAGCAGGGCAATCAGTAGATGCCACAGGGAAGCTTGTATGATGGGATGGCGGGCAAGCATAGGTGGTAGCCCAGAGCGCTGCGCGGTGTTACGTCTTCGGCTTGGTGGAGCGCTGCGGCGCCTCCTTCGACTTGCCGGCCTCTTTCTCTCTGCCGGTCACGTGCTTGAATGCCTTCCCGATGGCCGGTCCGATCTTGGGGATTTCTTCCTCGATGTGTTTCGCGGCACTCTTCACGCCACGCCCGATGTCGTCCAGGGTGAGGCCTTGTTTGGTGTCGGTCTTTCCGCGACCGGTTGCTTCGGATGCTCCTTCAACCGGCAGCGCGACTGAGGAAGCGAGCAGAAGTATCGAGAGGAAAGACAGAGCCTGCTTCATGAACGACTCCCACATCCTTGGACAAAGTATAAGAGAATCTCAGTGCTGAACCAATCGTTTCTTATGTGGGCAGCCTGGCAGGAGCGACGGAAAACGGCCGACCTGTTGACCGATAGGGGCACCCTGCGGTAGAGTGTGAAACTACTGCAGCATTGTATCGGTCCACCAATGCTGTACCTCCTCAACGTGGACCGCGCGATCGCATCGCGACCAGGTCCAGTTTGGAGCTGACTCCCTCCGGATTCACCCTCCCCACGGTTCTCTGATCCCGTCTTAATGCGATCCACAACGAAAGGATAGCTGCGTGCAGACGACTGCGTGTACGAGTTTTGAGTCTATTGGTGTGTCTCCTACCCTGTTGCGAAATTTAACCAAAGCAGGTTTTGTTGAACCGACTGCGATCCAAGCCCAAGCCATCCCTCAGGCATTGGCGGGACGGGATGTGTTGGGCTGCGCCCAGACCGGCACGGGAAAGACCGCAGCGTTCGTGATTCCCATGTTGGAGCGGTTGAGCGGAACTCCCAAAGGTCAGCCTCGCGCACTCATTCTGGCGCCTACTCGTGAGCTGGCCATCCAGATTCAGGCCACGATCGACGCCTTGGGCCGTGACTTGCAGCTGTTCGCCACCACGGTGGTCGGCGGGGCTGATATGCAAGCCCAGGTTCGAGGATTGAGACAACGTCCGGATATCATTGTGGCCACTCCGGGGCGATTGCTGGATCATATGTGGAATGGCACGATCAGCTTGCTTGCCATGACCATCTTGGTGCTCGACGAGGCGGACCGGATGTTGGACATGGGCTTTGCGCCGCAAATCAATCAGATCCTGGATGCCATGCCCGAGGAGCGGCAGACATTGCTGTTTTCCGCGACCATGCCGACGGATCTTGCGCGGTTGGCACAGGCCAGCGTGAAAGATCCGGTGCGGGTGATGGTGACCAAATCAGCCACGACGGCCGACGGGGTTTCGCAAGCCGTGCATCACACGACGCACGACCGTAAAAATGCGCTCCTCATGTCGCTGCTGCAACCGGCAGACGATACCGTGCTGGTCTTTACCAGAACCAAGCATCGGGCGGATCGACTGGGGAATCTCCTCGGTTCCGCCGGGCATCGGGTCGCAGTGCTGCATGGTGGACGGACGCTCCCGCAACGTCGGGCGGCCCTGGAGGGGTTCCGGCGGGGAACCTATCGGGTGTTGGTGGCGACGGATATTGCCGCGCGAGGTATCGATGTGGCAAATATTGGGCATGTGATCAATTACGACGTGCCGAACTGCCCGGAAGACTATGTACATCGGATCGGGCGTACGGCGAGGATGAGAACGACCGGCCGCGCGACGACGTTTGTCACGGTTGAAGATCAAGAGCAATTGCGAGCCATTGAGCGCCTGCTCGGGCAAGCGGTGCCGCGTGCGGAAGGAAGCTCGGTTTCGCAGAGTAGTACGGCACGCCCAGAGGGCCATGCGCCGAGAAGTGAAGCGCCGCTGCGCCGCCGCCGCGCTCGCACCGCTCGAGGATGGCGACAAACCGCCGATGGCGGGTCTAGGGAAGCCGACGGGGGTATCAGGAACGGAAGCGATCTTGGACCGGTGTCTTAATTGGGCCAGCATACGTTGCAAGGGAGGAACGAAGGTGAGTGACCAGAACCAGGATGGACCGCGGGCTGGAAGTCAGTGGGTGAGAATTCCGGACGGGACAATGGTGCAACATCGTCTGGACGGGCAGAAGGGCCATATCGACGGCTTGACGGAGATCGTCAACGGTCCGAGCAGAAATCCCGATGGACGGACGCAGTATCGGATCAATGTCGGGAAGGGGGATCGGGTGTTGATTGCAGAGGAAGATCTCCTGATCTTGACCGATTCAGAGGGACTGGTCCGGATGGCAAAGGAGAAGGGAGAGTACCGCTCGCTGGTCAGCAAGCAGCTGCGCGGGGTCTTCGGAGAAGACCGTTTTATTGTGAAATCGTCGTAGTCCGAACTGAGAGTCGTGGCCTGCCCAGGAGCCGCTGTTTAATACAGGGGCTCCTGAGGTCCCCACCGCAATCCTTCCAGATCAGGATCTTCCCCAGTCGATGTCGTGGGCCGATCAGGTTTTTCGGCCTTGCGTTGAACACGACGGGCTTCTTTCTCCCGCTGCTTGGCCTGTTTGGCCTTTTCTCGATCTCGTTTCGCGATGGTGGTCTTGCCTGCTCGTGCGATGGTGGCCTCCTTCTGTTCGATTCTCCGTTCGGGCGGAGCGACGTGATTGGCCCAGTTACGACTGCGGTGGTCGACGGGTGGGTCGGACCTTGTTGGTGCGCGGGCGGGGATGCCCAGCACGCACTGGAGGCTGCTCGGATCGCGCGCGGGTTTCTTCGCCGAATCCAGTACTTGCCAACGCCGTCACCTCGCGCCGGATCTGCTCCATCGACCGTTCTTGAGAGACGACGGACGGATCAATCAGGCCGAGCTCGGTCCAAGGGATTCTCAGCTTGGGCACGGCCCGTTTCTGCTTACGGTTTGGTTTATTGCCGCGCCAGACGGACGTCATTTTCATCAGGCACTCCTTTCGACGAACGATAGAACGGCGATGTCCAGGCCATTCAACTGGTGCAGGAGGCACGAATGCCATGACCCGCGATGTCGCCGATGTCCAGATCCGGAGCAGGGACAATGGGCCGTAGGAGGAGCGTACCGTAAGGAAGCACTCGCGCGGCGATCACAGGGAAGCGCGAACTGTGGGGGATTCGCTCATGACTCGTACGGTTGATCACCCTATCATGCTTTCGACAATCCGGTCAAACGAGCATCCGGTGGGGGGATTCAACCAGAAGACGTTCGTACTACTGCTGTCACCTTGCGATGACATGAGCGAGTACGTCACAGGTGGGCATTCATCGCTCGGGGTTGGCATGCGGTCCAGGTGCATCGGTCGCTGGCCGCCGTATTCCCAGCTTTCTCAACCGGCTTCGAAGCGTTTCGGGGTTGAGGCCCAACAGATGAGCGGCCCCTTGGTCGCCATAAATTCGCCACTTTGTGCGCTGGAGAACCTCCGTAATGTGGTGCCGCTCAAGGTCGCCAAGGTTCACAGGTGTGACGGCATGTTGGTTGGAAGGGGGCTTTGCGATCGGAAGCAACATCTCCTCCACTGTAACTCGGGATGAGTGGGAGAGAATGATGGCCCGTTCGATGACATTCTGCAGTTCGCGCACGTTCCCCGGCCAGTTATAGGTCAGCAGGCGGGCCATCGACTGCGCGTCGAAGGAGAGATGGGGCCGTTTGAGCTTGGTACCGATCTGCGCGAGAAAATGTTGCGCAAGGAGAGGAATGTCTTCCCGACGTTCCCGAAGCGGGGGGACTGAAATCGGGAAAATGTGAAGACGGTAGTACAAATCCGCCCGGAAGGTGCCCTGCCGGATCGCGGCAGACAGGTCGGCATTTGTAGCGGCAATGACGCGCACGTCGACGGCAAGGGGTTGGGTGCCACCGATGCGATCTACCATGCCATCCTGCAGCACGCGCAGGAGTTTGGCCTGGGTCTCCATCGGCATCTCACCGATTTCGTCCAGGAACAATGTGCCGGTATGGGCCAATTCAAAGCGTCCGGGTCTCCGCAATTGCGCCCCGGTAAATGCGCCTCGTTCATGACCAAACAGCTCGCTTTCGATCAGACCGGAGGGAAGCGCGGCGCAGTTCACCCGAATGAACGGCTTGTCGCAGCGGGTACTGAGGTCGTGCAGTGCCTGGGCCAAGACCTCTTTCCCGGTGCCCGTTTCCCCGAGGAGGAGGACGGTCGTATCGGTAGGCGCCACGGCTTTGACCAGGTCCACCACCTTCGTGAATGACGGGGATGTTCCCACAACAAGGCGAAGGTCGCGGCTCGCCTTCACCTCTGCGGCGAGATACTCGTTCTCCCGTCGCAGTTGTTCGCTGAGTTGTTTGATTTGTTGATAGGCCTGCACATGATCAATGGCGTAGGCAATCTGGGTGGCGACCTGCTGGAGGAATTTGCAGTCGTCCGGATCGGGTGTTCCCGGTTGGACGCTGCCGATATTGAGCGTGCCGAGACAATGTTCACGAACCAGGAGCGGCAGGTTGATCATCCGTCCCAAACCTTCACGGACGTAGTAGCCATCTTCCAGAAACACCTGCTCCTGTTGCAGATCTTCTCTGATGTGCAGGCGCCGATTGTCGTACACCCACCCGACGGCGCTGCCCTCTCGCGGAATGACGCTATCGTGCGCGAGCGCCGGTGTGGCCATGTTCGTGATGACCGCGTAGAACCGGAAGGAATCGGTACTTGGTTCGTATAAGGTAATGCCGGCCCGGTCCCAGGGAATGACCTTTTGAATTTGATCGGCAATCACGCGCCACAGACTTTCAATGTCCCGTTGCGAGTTCAGGGCATTCGTCACTTCCAGCAGCGTCTCAAAGTTGAGGGTAGCGCGTTGCATGGGTGCTTAGAAATTGGTCCAGAGTTGGACGATGCCCCAATCCTGGTCCTTGGTTGTGCCCAGGTGTTCCCGAATGTAGGGCCCTGAAAAGAAATGCCCGTACATGACCGCCAGTGAAATCTTTCCGTCGGCGAACATATGACTCCATGCGACGTCGAGCTCGTCGCCGATGTGGGTGGTGGTATTGTCGGAGCGTGAGAAGATCAGCGGCCCCTGTGAACCACGGTACCAATTATCCCGCGCGCTTGCCAAGTATTTGCGCAACGCCCAGATTTCGATGTGGTCTCGGGCGGTCGGACGGGCTTGGAAATTAATCTGTGGTTGAACGCTGTTGCGCCAAGCGCCGTTCAACATATAGCCGACGTGGAGAAAGTTGGTCGGGAAAAAGTTCTCAAAGGTGTTGGCGTTGCCGCCGCAACTCCGTGCGAGAGTCCCGCCTGGCGTGGCGCAATTGCTGTCGCCGTCTCCCGAGGCATAATCGAACCCGATCGCCACACGAGGTTTCCAGGCATGTTGATACCATGTGTGGCCCAGCGAGGTACCGGAGGCCCAGGCATTGATCCGGAGGTTGCGTCGGTTGTCTACACCGAATCCGTCGGCCATCTGACCGAATTGGTAGGCCGTTTCATGGAGCATGTCCCAGTTGCCGTGTCGGACTTCGATGCGGAGGCCGACCATGTGTCGGAGTTGTGACGAGGATTTCGCCAGATACTGCCCAGGATTGGCCCGCTCGGGGAGTCGATTGGAGTACAGCACATAGTAGGGTTCCACGACCATGCGCGGGAGGCTGCGGATTTGGTTGTAGAACACCACCATGTCCACATCACTGCCCGCGTCGGTTGCATGTTGTGCCAGGGCAGGATTACAGAGCGATGTCGACGGATCCGGCGTACACGTCAGGAGATTGGGAGTGAGACTTCCGCCGGGGTCGGCTTGTCCCAGATCGGTTTCCGAGTGTCGGAACCAACCGAGCTTCGTATCAAACGCCGATGTGGCGTAGCTGAGCATGATGCCGTCGTGGGAGTAGCCGGTATTGGCCCAATCAAAATGTCCGAACAGCCGTTGATTGCCGAACACAAGGTATTGGCGTCCGAGTTTAAGGCTTAACCCGTCGATGCCACCGAGGTTGCGAAGCAATCCGTACGCCGCGCGTAGCCCCAGTCGGCACTGGCCCGGACGCAGTACCGCGCATTGATGATTGGAGGCGTCTCCACCTTGAAGTGCATTGGTCGGGCTGCCGCTGGCCCCCCAGGTTGCCGAATCTTGCAGCTCGATGTAAAAGTTGACGTCGGGGGAGGGATCGTAGCCGAGGCCCACGCGTGCCCATTGCTGGATGAAGGAGTCGTTCGCCTTATTCCCGCTGAATGCGGATGTGCCGGACCCTGCCGCATTGAGGCTGTTGCAGGCGCCGGCGATCGGCGGCCCGCCTCCGAAGCAGACACCGTTCCGCCATTCGGGTCTGACTCGCAGGTCCGCACGCATCCAGAAGCGCTGGAGGTCGAACAGCGATGTGGCCGTCCTGGTGTGAAGGCTACTGGTCTCGGTGCCGTATGTCTCGTACGAGGAGACAAACAGCGGTGAAGGGGGGCCATAGCCGATCTGTCCGGCCTCGGCATGGGCCAAGGGGGCGTCGAGAACAGCCCAGGATTGGTGCATCAGGGCGAGGCAGAGCAGCAACAGGCTCCGCATGACGATGTGATGGCGCATCGGTGGTCAAGGAACATGGAATCCTTCATTTCTCCTTAGAGGAGATGTGCGGGCCGGTGATCCATTCGGTGGTCCCCGGCCCGTCGAGAGATTCACTGTTCGACGCAGCGAACGGTATTCAGAAACTCATGCCGGCTCGTTCTTCCATGTTGCGCATAAATTCTTCATGCTCCTTCACAGTCTCAGCGCCTTTGGCGCGAATGTGCCGGTCGCGGGCATGAAATTCATCGGGCGTCACCCGGTAGCAGTAGTCCCACAAGGCCTCGGCACTGTGTTCGTCGATGCCGCCCACTCGTGCCTCTAACATGACCATCAGCGCGTTGACGCCCTCATAGGTGGCGCGACGATTTCCCGACCGGTGCAATTCGCGGATCTTGCTGGTTTGATCAACATAGGCTTGAAAATTACCGGGAATCAGGCTTTTTTCAGCCATGGTTTGGTAGGTGACGACCTGGCCGAGCAACTCTTCGGCCCAGGCGGCGGATTTCTGCTGGTTGTTCCACACGACTGGTTCAATCCCGCCGGAAAATCCGTGGGCCGTTGGAAGGCCCAACAGGGTGTAGGCTCCGAGTAGCAATGCTGTAGAATAGATGGTGAGATGTCGGGTCATGTTCTCCTCCCTGAGATGTATCCGGGGCGTCATGCCGCCGGGTGAAGTGGTTCTCGCGTACTATTCAGCGTCAACGCCCATGACTCACAGAACTAGCAATGCCCATGCCGGGATGGCGGAGCCAAACTCGTTCACTAACGCATTGATTTCTCGTGGGTATGATGTTGCGGTGTTTGTATGGTGTAGCGGGACCGTTCGTGGGAACGGTGGCCACGTGAAATGAAACGGTCTATCGTTTCAGGACTGGTGTTCGACTCTGTGCGATCGCATTCGGAAAGATAACGATGCGGCGCGGGGTTGTTTGTCTGCAGACGGGTGCTCGGAAAGTTCCGGCGTCAGGCGGCGAAAACCACAAAATTGATTCGCAACCGTGGACGCCTTCTGTAGGGTAGGAAGGGTATCTCTGCATGGCGGAGAATCTCGTGGCATGAAGACCGAATGGAGGAGGGAAGGGACGATGAGCGTGGAGTGTACGGAGCCGTGGTTCATGGATGGTCAGGGTTCGGCCCGGTGTGATGAATAACAGTCTGTATCCCTATCTCCTATTCTGGGGCGTCGGCCTCCTGTGTTTCGCAGCCGAGTGGCTCCATCCCGCGCACCCCATCCGCTATCGGTCGGTCCTATGGAAGGACCTGCTCGCACTGGGACTGTACAACCTGTCGTTTCTGCTGGTCGTGCAGGTCACCGACCGCATCCCAATTCCGCAATACCTCCCGGTCGCCCTGTATAATTTGCCTTCGGTCTGGAAGCTGCTGCTGTTTTATCTCGTGGAGGATTTCGGGCTGTACTGGGTGCACCGATTGATGCATACCCGGACGGTCTGGCCCGTTCATCGATGGCACCACTCGCCGACGTCCCTCTATTGGCTGGCCGGCATTCGCGCAACCATTCCTCATATTGCGCTGTTCAACCTGACCTATGTCGCGGCCTTGCCCTTACTCCATGAGGCCTCTGGTTGGGTATTTCAGGTTATCATGGTCGAGCACATCGTGCGGAATAGCTGGATGCACCTGAATGTGACCTGGAATTCCGCTTGGCTGGAATGGGTCTTCGTGACGCCGCGTTACCACCACATCCATCACAGCAGTGCCCCCGCCCATCAGGTCAAGAATTTGGGCGCCTTGCTGACGATCTGGGATCGCCTCTTCGGCACCTACTACAACCCCGATCGGATTCAGGGACAGCTCTCGTTTGGGCTCAACGAGCGAGTCACGCCCGCAAGGCTTGTGATAGGCTTGTAGCCCTGTTTTGTTGCTTCACGGCGGCCTACGGAACCAATTACCATGCAGATGTCGACACTAGGACGGAGCGGTGCCGACCCCCAGCCGGGTCCGGAATTATCCATCATCGTCCCAACCTTCAATGAACGAGAAAACATCGGCCGACTGGTCGACCTCCTCGAAGCATGCCTGGCCGGGGTGCGTTGGGAATTGATCGTCGTGGACGATGACTCGCCCGACAACACCGCCGATCTGGTGCGCGGCCTTGCCCGTCTCAACGCACACGTACGTTGTGTGCAGCGAATCGGTCGGCGCGGGTTGTCCTCTGCGTGTCTCGAAGGGATGTTGACGAGCTCGGCGCCGTTTCTGGCCGTGATGGATGGTGATCTGCAACATGATGAGCGGCTCTTGCCGGAGATGCTTCGCCAGCTCAAAGAAGAGAACTACGACCTCGTCATCGGGAGCCGGTACATGGCCGGCGGGAGTATCGGGCAGTGGGATGAGATGCGGGCAAAGACGAGCCGGTGGGCGACCTCCATGAGCCGTCCCTGGGTACCGGAAGGACTCACCGATCCCATGAGCGGGTTCTTTGCGTTACGCCGTGACACGTTCGATCTGCTCGTCAGGCGGACCTCGGGGCTCGGATTCAAACTGCTGCTCGACTTGTTTGCGTCCTCGCCGCGGCTACTGCGATTCAAGGAACTTCCCTTTGAATTCAGAATCCGGCAGGCTGGGGAGAGTAAGGTCGATGGCCAGGTGGTGTGGGAGTACTTGATGCTCCTGCTCGACAAGTCGATCGGCCGCTACGTGCCGGTGCGATTGGTCGCATTTGCCCTGGTCGGTGGGTCGGGAGTGGTCGTGCACTTTGCTGTGTTGCTGCTGTTCTATCGCGGATTGTCCCTGCCCTTCGCTTGGGGGCAAGGGCTCGCAACCGTGCTGGCAATGACCAGCAATTTTGCGCTGAACAATCTGATCACCTATCGCGACCGGCGGCTCACGGGATGGCATTGGCTGCGGGGGTGGCTTTCCTTCGCGCTCGTGTGCGGCCTCGGCGCGATTGGAAACGTGGGAGTGGCGTCCTATCTCTTCGGGCAGGATCTTCACTGGGGCTTCTCTGCAATGGCGGGTATCGTCGTGGGGACGGTGTGGAACTATGCCGTCACCGCCTCGTACACCTGGAAAGCCAAGAGCAGGTAGCGTCGGTCAGGGCTGCCGTTCGGGGATCCGGTACAGCGTGAACTCCTCCCCCTGTGTGACGGGAACAAAGTCTGAGGGGACCGGTGGGCGAAGGGTCTGAGTGCGCCGTACGACCACATAGTCGTATTGTGTGCGAAACCGATCCCAAGGAATGGGGACGGCTTGCGCGAGAAATTCCTCCACCGTGAGCAGGGAGCGCATCGGCGGAGTCAATTGCACCGGCTGTTGGCCGGGTGCCGTGAAGAGATTGGACACAAACGCTGATCGACGGATGATGCCCCAACAGGACAGGTTGACCATCGGCCTGGTCTCAGGAATCCTCGAGTCTCGTGGTGAGTTGGCATCGTAGGAGGCCAGTTTAATCGCCGACAGCAAACGGGTTCCTTCCGGAAGTTGATCGAGTGCCGCGATAAATTGGCGATAGTGACGATCGGTTTCCAGCCATCCTTCGGTAATCACGGCCATCCGCATCACAAAGAGTAGGCTGAACGCGAGGGCGACAGGAACAAACCAGCGCCGACGCCAATTCGGCCAATCCGAACTCGCAATTGCGAGTAACACCACGACCACGGGCATACGAATATCGACGACCGCCGTTGTCCCGATCGACGCGGGCATCGCCAGTGCCGCTCCCAGCGTCGCAGCCAAGGGAAGGTACATGGAAGGACGCAGCGACCACTGTCTCCGCCAAAGGCCCACCCCAACAAGACCGACCAATAGCACCGCTGATACCCGGTCCAACCCCTGGTGCTCCGTGCGAAGCACGCCTTTGAAGGCTTCGACCTTCACGTTCAACGGAAGAAAGGTCACCGCCGGCGGGGGAGGCAATCCGCGGAGCCAGAATGGATAGTCGGCCGGGTTGGTTCTGAACGTCGGTGAAAGGATCAACAAGATCATCGGCAAGACGGTCGTCGGCAGGGCCTTCCCCAGCGAGGTTTCCATGAATCGCCCGCCTGCGTGCCGGTGGCTCCACCAGGACGCACCTTCGTAGGACAGCACCACGAGTGCGAACACGCCGAAGGCGAACAGATGGGCGAAAAAGAGTACCACCGCAAGCAGGGAAAACAGTGGAATCAAGAGGCGAGCAGAACGGTCACGGAGGGTGATCCAGAGTGCAGAGCTGAGCAGGGCCAAGCCGAGACCGAACAAGTAATTCAGGAATCCCCACAGGAAGACACTGTTGTAGAGAAAGAAGAAGGCCAAGATCGGCCATGGCGACCACCGCTGATGAAGGGCCCGATGCAAGGCTATGGTACCGAATGCCAGGAATGTAAGAATCAACCCGAGAAACAGTTTCCCGGCTGTTTCGACCGACACGACGGTCAGCAAGGGAGGCAGGAGGATATCGATCGCCAAGTTGGGGAGGAGGTCCCAGTGGATCTCGTAGTACTGCCGGAGGAGCGGATGCTGTCCGTTGTCGGCCAGAATGTGAACGCGAGCCAGGTGATTGGGATAGTCCACCAGCGGCGGTATGTGCACCAGCACGAGGGGGATCAGCGCGATGAGCAGCAAGGCTCCAGCCGAGCCGAGAATGCTCCAGCGGAGGTGTCTGTCGGATGACCGCTCTATCGTGACTCTCCCTTTTGATGTCGGTGGTGCGGAGGTTGTTGCGATGAACGGCTTCTCACCCAATGGACGGCGGCCAGGGGAATCTAGCGGGGCCCGTTCTCGCCGAGACTCACGAACTGCTTGCGATAGCCTACCACCTTGGCCAGGTAGTCTCGGGTTTCTTGATAGGGAAGCGATGAGCGGAGACGGTCGTAGAGGGCGGATGGCTGGAGCCTGTTGATCTGGTCCACTGCCGCACGCTGGTCTTTGGAGAAGGTTTTGAACACGTTGCCGGCGCCGGTGTTATAGGCGGAAATGACGCAGTATTCCCGCGAGACAAGATCGGCCACGTCGTCCAGGTGCGTATACGTCAATACGTTGAGATAAGCGGTCCCCAGCTCAATATTGTTGTCGGGGTCGAACAGGTAGTCGCGCGTGGGCGCCTTGTCTTCCCCCTTCGCTTTACGATAGGCATCCCGTCCGCCGCTTGTCGGCACGAGCTGCATCAACCCATAGGCTGGTGCGGAACTGACGGCAAAGGGGTTGAAGTTGCTCTCCGTTCGAATAATGGCAAAGACGAGGCTGGGACTGATCTGATACCGCTCGGCAAACTGACCGACGACGGCACGGTATTTCTCTGCCTGCTTGTGGGAGAAATTACTCACCATGGGAATCGTGACGACGTGCGCGGTTTTCTCCCCATTGTCCTGGTCGACTTTTCGCGTGGTCGTGCTCTTGGCGACAAGCGACTCCGCAAATTGTTCGGCTTCGGTCGGCGTGCGGACCGGTTTTCCTGCCTGATCCACCACCAGCCCAAGCAGATAGGGCTCCTTGTCGCTGGTCAGCGTGACTTCCTTGTCTGAAAACAGATCGACGCTCCGTGGATCATTCGGAGTCAGCAGGGTGGTGACCACGGCATTTTTCAGGCTGGTTCTCGGCTCCCGCTCGTCGAGGGTTTCGATCAGAATGTTCCCCGCATCGAAATCGACGATCGCCCGGCTCCGATAATTTTGCGTGTACTTCACATATTTCTTCTGCTCCGGCAGTTTGACCTCTTTGGTGCCCCACTTCTTGCCGACCTCCCCCGTCAGCGCCGCCATCAGCGCTTGGAAGTCCCGCTGAATCGCCCGGAGGTCTCTGAGCAGCGCTTGAGGGTCGCGGCCGTACTGTTCGACTCGTTGCCGGGCGATATCGGCCGGGTCCTTGCCTTGGACGATACCCAGCACCGTTCTGCCGGTCGTGCTGCCGACGGCCCGCTCCGCGGCCCCGAGCATCTTATCGGTGGTTTCGCAGCCGGCACAGAGGATCGGAAGGGCAAGGCTGAATAGGAATGACGGCCAATGTCGAGCAGGCATGGCGGGAGTATACCGAAGCTTGGTCGGCGAGGAAAAGACATTTTGACAATGTCGCGGGAGGACGCGCAGCACGCGGACGGTTGTTCCGGCCTAGGGCAGAGGATGCAGGTAGATCCACGTGCTTGACGGAAGATTTTCTCGGTCAGTAGGATACAGGAGCGAGGGGAACACGAAGGGTGAGGGCGGGTGATATGGGGGCGAAGCTGTGAATGGTTGGTGGAAAGAGAGATTCGGCGCAACGGTTCTGTGCGGAGGCCTTCTGTGCCTGTCTATGCTGTTGTGCGTGCCGGCACCGGGATGGGCAGCGCAGACGCCCACCGCAACCGTGCAAGCTACCATCAATGATGTGCTCTATCTCCTGACCGAGTTGAAAGAGACCAGTCGGGCGGGGCAACGTCAGTGGGAAATCGAACAGGTTGTCCGGCGTGCGTTTCATTATCAGGATATGGCCGAACGTGCGTTGGGTGAAGCAGGAGCGCAAGCGACCGCCGCCGACCGTCGGCAGTTCATTCGGCTCTTTGTGCAGGTATTGCGCGATGATCTGACGGATCGGTTACGAGACTATTCTGCCGCGCAGGTCGTGTACCTTGCCGAGCGGGAAGAGGCCGACGGTGTGCAGGTGCTGATCGCTCCGGCGGGCCCGGCGATTGATACCAGAATGGCGTTTCACCTGATCGCGCAAAACGGAAGCTGGCTCGTCGACGACGTCAGCATCGACGGCACCAGCATCGTGGCGAGTTATCACCTGCAATTTTCCCGTATTCTCCGTGAGGGTTCGTTCTTGGATCTTATGGAATACCTCAAGCTGAAGGCACCCGTCGCCTAGGCTGCCCGGCATCCCCTTGGCACAGGCCCACCACAATCTATCCTCCTGATGGTGCGTCCTTCTCTCGCGAGCCCCCTTACCCGTTGCCGTCAAGTTGCAGGAGTCCATGCTGCTGTGCCCGAAGGAGAAGTTGTTGCCGACTATTCACATCAAACTTACTGAATATGTGGCTGAGGTGATGGCGCACGGTTGTCGGGCAAATGAAGAGTCGGCGGGCAATATCCTTATTGGTCAGGCCCTCTCCGAGTAGCGCCAGCACGTCCGACTCACGTTTGGTCAGGCCCTCCGTCGCGTTCGGCAGGACTGCGCTGCTGTCGGAGAGTCCGGCCGGCCTGGCTCGCTGCAGTGGTGCGTCACTCTGAGGGGGGCCATCCCAGTGCTCCGGCCGGTGACGTGGCAGAAGCGCATGGATAGCGGCAAACAGGGCTGTCAGTGGTTGATTCGTCAGTACGACGCTGTCCACCACCGGTGATCGGTTGGCCACTGTGCAGTCCCTGTCTCTTGCACTACAGAGCAGGATGATCCGGATGGTCGGAAGAATCGCACGCACTGCGCGAACACAGTCCCCGGTCTCAAAGGTCGTGTCCGGTTCGAGGATCAAGATTTGTGGTTTGGCTCGCGTGACCAGGGGCTCTGCTTCCTTTGCACTGGCAGCTTGACCAATGAGCCGGAGCTGACGGTGTTGGGCGAGAAAGGATTGCAAACCGAGACGCGTCAGCTGATTCCTGCTCACGATCGCAATGGTTGGGCCTGCCGGGCATGCGTCCGGTTCGGGCATCGGCGGTTCTCCTTGGTGATCGATTACACCGGTGAGACTCCCGAGGGGTGGCTCGCCTGCTGCTGGCAATACGCATAGCAGCTGGAGAGGACCAGGTCGCCGGAGAAGCGCACCGTGCCGCAGACCTGTCCAGTGAGCAGGGCCCAATCGGCAACATGCCGGGCCAGTTGAGTCGGAGGGATTCCCTGAACCCGGAAAATGTTGATTGCCACCGTCGAGAGAATGACCTTGAGATGCGACAAAGACGGCCCATAGCTGAAGACATATTCATGCTGCCCGGTGAACAGCAATTGCACTCCGTCCCGTGCCTTCATACCGCGATGTCCACAACGAGGACAAAAGAGGCATTCGAGACCGCTGACCGCATCGTACCCGGCACGATAGTCCGGTTGCATCGCTTCACCGCAATCCGTCGCTGGGCAGCGCATCATCATGTCTCCCTTGTGCAGATCGCTAGAACGTTCGACTCTCATCTCTGCTCTGCCGTTCCCGTCTTACTCCTCATCTGCACATATTCGGCGAGCTGTCGCGACACCTCGCTCCTTACCGACTCAGAGCGGGGTGGGAAATCGAGTTACTGTACCCGCATGCAGGGGATCCCGAGTTGTGCACGAAGCACGTCCTCGACCACGTGTGGTTGCAAGGCTGGAGGCGGGGAGGCGTGAGGGCTGTCGGGCGACAGTGGGGTGAAGGGCATAGTTCCGTGCAGCGATCGATTCAGTCTCAGAACCGGGGCTTGGGGGCAGAGTGTGTTGATGATCCGAAGCGCCTCGATGTCGACGGCAGGCGGGTGCATCATGGAAGAGTCCTGGCTCAAGAGAATGATCTCAGGTCGAATTTCGCCGAGTTGAGCCAGTGTCGATTCGAGATCTCGGACGAGAACGGCCTGGTATCCGTTCCTCGCCAGGTGATCGGCCAGTTTGAGTCCGAGCTGCAGCTCAGGATCGACGATCATGATCCGCGTCCGTCCGGCCGGTTTGGTGCGGATGCTGGTTGCACTCATGACACTGCCTCCTTCCCGCCCCTGGGTGAATTGCACGCCGCCAAGTCCCTGGCTTCAGTGATTCTGGATTGAGCGACAGGAAGGAACGCGTCCGTCCGAGGTGCCGCGAGGGATACGAGGTATTGCGATCGAGCTTGCAGCCGGAGCCGCAGCGCGCCCTCTCGCGACAGGGCATCGATCGCCATGAATAACTGGTTCCATGAGTAGTAGGGGAGCGAGGCGGTCAGCGTTTCGATCGTGCATGGGCCGTGCTGCTCCAGCTCGCGGAGAATGAGGGCCCCGATCCCGGCCGAGTCGCATACCGGCATCCCAGTGGCCTCCGCCGTGCTTCTGGTGTCGTCGATCAGCATCATCTGGTTTCCTCTCCTTGCCGCCAGCCTCTACGGTGGTATCTCTACCCGAAATAGGCCCGGACCAGCATCGCTCTTTGCGCAAATTCTGCGTCGCTGGTTGTGCGATCCGGTCTGTCGACGTTTCTGCTACGAGCGGTGACGGTGTTGGAGGGGGGATGGTGGATGCGGTTTAGGAGACGAGCCGGTTCACGAGACGATTCTCGATCGCATAGTGGGTCAGTTCGGTATTGTTGCGGAGCTGCATTTTTTCAAGAATACGTGCTCGATAGGTGTTGATGGTGCTGACGCCGACGCACAGATCGTCAGCGATCTCTTTCAAGCTTTTTCCGACTGCGATTAAGCACATGACTTGGTATTCCCGGTCGGACAATTGCTCATGAAGCGGCTTTTCGCAATGGTCGTCCAAATTTGACGCCAAGAGTTCCGCGACTGCGGCGCTGACGAATTTGCCGCCGCCCAGAATCTTCCGCAACGCACGTACGAGCTCGTTCGGAGCACTGTCCTTGTTCAGGTAACCGGCGGCCCCCGCCTTCAACATGCGTCGCGCGAGCTGATCCTCCGGATAGGCGCTGAGCACGAGGACCGGGAGCTTGGGAGAGGCTTGCTTGAGATCCTTGAGCGCATCGAGCCCGCTCTTTCCCGGCATCCCCACATCAAGGACGACGACATCCCAGTTGTGCCTGCGCATCTGCTCCATCATCTCCTGTGCACTGGCCGCTTCGCCGATGACCGCGTCCTGAAACTGTTCGCTGAGGATCTGCCGGACGCCCTGCCGCACGACTGCGTGATCGTCGACGACGAGAATGTGTGTCACGATGTGCTCCTTTCTTTCTGTTTCGTCGATGCTCGGAGGAACTGCCTTGCTCCTGTGTTGCCACAGGGGTCATGCCGGTTGCGATGGGCTGAGTGGAATCCGGACCTTCACCGTCGTGCCTCCCTGCGGAGTGCCCGTCAGGATGGTCTCACCGCCTAAGAGTAGCGCCCGTTCCCGCATCCCGACCAACCCGAGTGAGTGCGGATTGGACAGTTCAGACTCGGTCACTCCCCGACCGTTGTCGCGAACCTCCAAGACCAGGTTGCCGGCCTGTTCCTGAAGGGTGATGGCGACGGCCGTCGCCTGTGAATGTCGGGCCACGTTGGTCAGAATTTCCTGAAAGATTCTGAACATCGCATTGGAGCCGGCATGGGACAATGCCACGGCTCTTAGGTAGATATCCAGCGTGCATTGAATACCCGTCCGCGTCTGGAATTCATGAGTTTGCCATTCGATGGCGGGGATAAGCCCGAGTTGATCCAACACCACGGGGCGCAATTCGGTGGCGATGCGTTGCACTGATTGGATTGCGGCGTCCACGAGCATGGAGATCGAATGCAGTTTCTGTCGTTGCGTCGGCCCGGACGTCTGGAGATGGTCGCTGAGTGAGGAGAGTTCCAGCTTCATGCCGGTCAGTTCCTGTCCCAGTTCGTCATGGATCTCACGCGCGATCCGGATGCGTTCTTCCTCGCGAACAAGTTCGAGGCGGGCGGAGAGATTTCGCAGCTGGTCATGCGAGAGGGTCAATTGTTGTTCTGCCCGTTTGCGCTCGGTAATATCAAGGAACACCACGACCGCTCCGGTAATTTGTTGCTGCTCGATAACCGGAAAGGACGAGTATTCAACTTGAAAAGCGGTCCCGTCTTTCCGCCAGTAGACTTCGTGGTCGATCTTGCACCCGGTACCGCTGTTGAGCGTGTCGTGGATGTAGCAGCGTTCACGGGGATACACGGCCCCATCCGGATAGCGGGAATGGATGCATGTATGCATGTCTTTCCCGAGGAGTTCATCCGGCACATAACCCAGCATGCGCGCCGCTGCTGAGTTAATGAACGTACAGAGGCCGGCCTTGTCGATGCCATAAATACCTTCTCCGGTCGATTCGAGCAGGAGCAGGCGGTCTTTGGCGAGTCGTTGTCGCGTTTCCTCCGCGCGCTTCCGATCAGTGATGTCGGTGGCGATTCCGCACAGCGCGTAGCACTGGCCCTGCGCATTGCGCAGGGGAAACTTGACGACGATGCTGGTATGGAGCCCGTCATCATGAAGCGCCGACTCCTCGAACCACATCGGGGCGTCGGCCTCGAGGACTTGGCGATCATTCGCTCGGTAGGCGTGAGCTTGATTGGGAGGGAAGACCTGCTCATCCGTTTTCCCGACCAGACCGTGGTGCGACAACCGGGCGACGGTTTCAAATTGGCGGTTGGCCTGCAGGTATCGTCCCTCGAGATCCTTGATGAAGATCAGAGCAGGGCTGTTGTCCATGATGGCGCGAAAGCGTTCTTCGCTGTCCCGCAATGCTTCATCGGTGCGTTTGCTGGCGGTGATATCGCGAAAGACCACGACTCCGCCCCTCGCCTGTCCATTCTCGTCGCATAGTGGCTGGGCGGAAACGTCAAGCCAGAGCCCATCGGCGTCGGCCGACGGTCGGAAAAAGATCAGGGCATTGCTTACTGATTCGCCGCGGATCGCCTTAGCCAGAGGGACGTCCTCCGGCGGGTACGGCGTGACTTTGTCCGGCAGAAAGATGGCAAAGTGCTCGGACCACTGCCCGATTTTCCGGCCAGCCGGCCTACTTCCAAGAATCCGTTCGGCGGCAGGATTCCAGATTCGAAAGGCTCCCGTTTCATCCGCCATCACCACCCCGTCGGCCATGCTGTTCAGGACGGATTGGAGAAACCGCGTTTGTTCGCGCAGGGTTTCTTCCAGCCGCTTGCGGCCGACGGCATATTTCAGTGTACGAGCCAGCAGGGAGGCGGTCGTCTGGCCCTTGACGAGATAATCTTGGGCTCCGGCTTGAATGAGTCGGAGCCCCAATTCCTCGTCCTCCGTTCCGGTCATGACCACAATAGGAACCCCCTGCGCTGCCGCATGTGTCTTGAGCAGTGTCTCGATGCCTTGACTGTCGGGCAGGGAAAGATCCAGGAGAATGACGTCGATGGCGCACTCGTCCAGATGCCGAATGCCGGCAGCCAAACGATCGACCTGGGTGAGGACAAATGCTCCGGCTCGGGTCTTCCCCAGCAATTCACGCAACAGGCGAACGTCGCCCGGATTGTCCTCGATCAGCAGCACATGCATCGGACCACTGGTCATGTTCCTCCAGGTTGCGAGGCCGGTAACACCACGATGCCCAGCCAGAAGTCTTCGATCGATCGCACGACCCGGACGAATTGATCCAGGTCCACCGGCTTTGAGATGTAGCAATTGGCGTGAAGGTTATAACTTTTTAGCACGTCCTGTTCGTCTTGTGAGGTCGTCAGTATGACGACCGGGATGTGCTTCAGGCTGTCGTCGGCTTTGATGGCGGCTAGGACTTCGCGGCCGTCCATTCTGGGAAGGTTCAAGTCGAGAAGAATGAGGTGGGGGTGTGGCGCCGCTGAGTACGGCGCCTGGCGGCGGAGAAACGCGAGCGCTTCAACGCCATCCTTGAGCACGGTGAGATGATTGATGACCTTCGCTTCCTTCAGCGCCTCAATGGTCAAGCGTACGTCCCCCGGGTTGTCCTCCACCAGGAGAATTTCGATCGGCTTCACCAGATTAGGGATGGCCATGGGCAATACTCCTTTGCGTGCTGTCGCGAATTCACTCGGACAATGCGGCTTCGCGTGTGTGGTGAACGGCTGATGGGGCCTGCGCAGGGTCGGGAATGCTGAACCAGAAAGTGGCGCCTTTCCCGAGTTCTGACTCCACCCAGATGTGTCCGCCGTGGCGTTCGATGATCTTTTTGCAGATCGCTAGGCCGATTCCCGTGCCCGGATACTCCGCTCTGGTGTGAAGCCTTTGGAAAATGACGAAGATGCGGCCCGCGTATTGGGGGTCGATACCGATTCCCTCATCTTGTACCGAAAACCGCCACTCCTCCCCCTCCCGCCGGGCGGAGATGTGAATGCGGGGGGGTGCGTTCCCGCTGAACTTAATGGCATTGCTCAGCAGGTTCTGGAAGACGTGCGCCAACTGCTGGGCGTCGCCCCGTACCGTCGGCAGCCGGTCGTGGGTGATCACGGCGTGGCTTTCCTTCACGGCGTTTACCATGTTGTCCAGGGCACAGTTCAGCACCGCCCCCATCGGGGCCGGTTCGAACTCCCGTGCCATCGTGCTGAGACGGGAATAGGTCAGGAGATCCTGAATGAGCTTTTGCATGCGGGTCGCCCCGTCGACGGCGTATCCGATGAATTCATCCGCATCCGCGTCGAGTTTTCCTCGGTACCGTTTTGCGATGAGTTGGGTGTAGCTGCTGACCATGCGGAGCGGCTCTTGGAGATCGTGCGAGGCGACATACGCAAATTGTTGGAGATCGGCATTGGATCGCCCCAGTTCCGTCACGGACTTTTCCAAGGTGTGCTGCGTGAGGAGCAACCTGTTACGTTCCCGTCCCAGTTGCCACGAGACCCAGATACCGAATCCCGTCAACGGCAGGATCACCAGGAGGCCCACTCCGCCCACTGTCCAGAGGAGTCGGTCGACCGGCGCATAGACCTGTTCGTGGGTTTGGCGGAACAGTACGATCCAGTCGAGCCCGGCAAAATTGTGATACCCCCTGGTTGAGGCGTAGCCGGTGACGACGGAATCCCCTCGGCGGTGATGCGTCTCCTCGACAAAGCCCGGTTGATCGCGGTTGGCAGCCGCTTTGCCCACGGAGGGGATGTCCAGTTTCAGGGGTTCCCCCGCAGTGCCGTTCAGAAGGTGTTTTTCACTGAGGATGACGCCGTCACGGGTGAGCAGGAGCCAGTCATAGATATCCCGGCCGTATCGCAGCCTCCCTTCCTGGTCGAAGATGGTCTTGAGATTCTCAATCGGGACGTACGACGCCACGGCTCCACGAAACGTTCCTTGAGGTCCATAGAGTGGGGCCATGAATCCAACGGCATTCTGCCGCGCCGGGCCCGCAGTCGAGGGGACCTTATCCACGTATATGGTTCCTGTCCGACGTACGAACTCAAGCGCGTCGGGAGGGAGTGCGGTGATGCTGGCCGGGGCAAGCGAATCTGTCGCGGCAATGACATGGCCCTCGGCATCGGCCACACCCAACCAGGAGTAGTACCAGTACAGCTGCTTGTAGTGGAGAAGCCTGCGGTGCTGTTCATCCCGGGCGCCGTTCCGGAGGATGCCGTCGTTCGCAAACAATTGAATATCACCGAACCGTTCGAAGAGGATACGATCGAGCGTATCCGCGACGGCAGCCGCGTTTCTCGCGAGCTCCTGGCCTCGCTCCATGACCAGCATGGAGCGAAGGAAGGATAAGGCATACAGCCCCAACGCGGTGGCGATGAGGAAGCAGAGCACGAGCAGTATCGGGAGGATCCTGCCGGTCCATCTGCTGCGATGTGGGGGGGCGTCTGCCTGCGATACCATGTGGTTCACGCGGTTGCTCATGGGTCTGTTCGGACTGGCCGCCTGCGGGTAACACCTTAGATATAATAACCGGTTCTTGTACGCAGATCCAATCGGAAGCCTCCGGCCCGGTCCATTCAGCGAAGGGTCTGCTCCTCGTAACCATCGCTTGGCCGAAGAGTTGACTCCTCTGGTCTGGCCCGAGTACGTTCCTGAGACCAAGGGGGTCGATAGAGATGTTCTTTATTTCGGCTCACGTGACGATTCCGGACGACGACATCGAACTGACGGCTGTGCGCGCGCAAGGCGCGGGCGGACAACATGTCAATAAGGTCTCGTCCGCGATCCATCTTCGTTTCGATATCCGGGGCTCATCCCTTCCTCCTGCCTACAAGGAGCGTCTGCTGGCGTTGCGCGACCATCGTATTTCCCGCGAGGGCGTCATCATCATTAAGGCGCAGGACTCACGAAGTCAGGAGCGCAATCGCGAGCTGGCTTTGGACCGTCTGCGAGAGATGATCCGGCACGTAACAATTTCACGCCCGTCGCGGCGTCAGACCAAACCGCCGCAAGGGGCCAAGAAGCGACGTGTGGAGGAAAAGACACAACGGGGGCGGCTGAAAGCATTGCGTGGAAGGCCCGACCATGAGTGATGCGACGGCGGTCTAAAAAGGAAGGGGCGCGTCGGATGACGCGCCCCTTCAGAGCCCAAACGATGTTCGTCGCTGACTAGAAGCGGGACCGTCCGCCTCGGTCACCGCCGCCGAAACGTCCACCGCCGCCACCAGAACGGGACTCCTGCGGTTTCGCTTCATTGACGGTAAGTTGGCGTCCGCCCATGTCCGAACCGTTCAAGGCCGTGATGGCTGCCTTCGCCTCGTCCTCGGTCGACATTTCCACGAAGCCGAAGCCGCGTGATTGTCCGGTAAACTTGTCCGTGATTACGCGCGCCGATTCGACGGTGCCGTGAGCCGAAAACAAGTCGTTCAGTTGCGATTCAGTGGCAGCATACGGCAGTCCGCCGACATACAATTTAGTACCCATAGGGGTCTCTCCTTTTGAAAAATGACATTGTCGGCGACACGAGAACAGAGGGATGAGGGGAATGAGCGGGCCGAAGGCGCAATGATTGAGGCGACTTGGGTCTGACTTCCGATCAACTGCTCGCTAACAAACAATATCGGTGATGGGCCGTTTAGTGATGTGAACTTATGTGGCCCGTCATAAGCGCACACAGCATCCTACCAGATGTCCTGTGAGATTGCTAGAGCTGTCAACGAGGGGCGGTTCGCTTATTCGGGGCATGATGTGGTCGTGCAACAGGGCGTGGAACCGGCAACATCGGATGCGGGCGGATCACGTGTTCGAGGAGGCCGTCCGGAGTGACGAGGCAAGTCCCAGCTTCGACAGGGTGAAGATAAGCCACTTCGACGGATCGAAGTTGTACCAGAGCGGACCGTTGCGATAATCGCTCGGGTACGTGTGGTGATAGTTGTGATAGCCCTCGCCGAACGTGAGCAGGGAGACGAGCCAGGAGTTGCGGCTTGAATCGGCTGTCCCATACGGCTGATCGCCCCAAATGTGACAGACGGAATTGATGCAGAATGTGGAGTTCAGCACGGCAAAGGTACGTCCGACCCCTGCCAACATGAATCCGCCGATGCCTCCCTGCCAGCCGTTATGAAGAAAACCGACGACAAAGGGCAGTGCCAGGCCGATCAGGACGATGGTTGCGTAGTTCCGGTGTTGCCACATGGCGACCTGGTCCTGCATCACGCGAGAGCCGAATCGCTCGTCATTGCAGGGAATAGGGTCCAGCAACCATCCGCAGTGGCTATACCAGAATCCCCGTTTGGCGTTGTAGGGATCTTGCGGGTCGTCGCAATGCGCGTGATGGCGTAAGTGGTCGGCGGTCCATTTTGCGCCGGAATTCTGCAGGGCCCATCCACCGGCGATCAAGAGACAGGCTTTGACCCAGTCTGGACATTCGAAACTACGATGAGTCAACAGCCGGTGGTACCCGACCGTGATCCCTAGCCCGGTGACCACATAGAGAACGGCGAACATGGTCCAATCCAACCACGAATAGCCGTACAGCAGTCCATAACCGGGGACGGCAATGACGGAACCAGCCACGACCGACCAGAAGAGCAGGTAGGTCCAGAATTTATGATGAACCCGGTGGACGATGTGGGCTGGAACGGAGTTCGGGGAGGCTTGTTGCATCCCGCTAGAATAGATAAGCAGGCGGGATTTCGCAAGAGGTCGACCTGGGTATTCGGGACGGGTGTGAAGGGAGAGGGAGCCGGCGGCCGCTATGTGGTGCCCATATGTCCGTCAACCGTTGGTGCGGGGAGGCGTTGAGTGAAGCAGAGGGGAGCAGAGGCCGTTGACCTCACGACTGGACCGGTTGCGGCGAGTCAAGGTTGTCATCCAGCATCGAAGGGAGTGTGTATGCGAATCGAATGCGCGAAACAGGGAATATGCAGGTTGGTGGGGCTCTTGGGTGGCGTCGTGCTTGGGATATCGGGAGCAAGCGGTGTCGCCTGGTCGGCCGGCGATGCGGCTACTCCGTCTGGGCAGGATGCACCGGCGGTATCCTCCGCGCCATCCGATGCAAACGGGGCGGGAGCTGAAGAACGGAGGCGGGGTGGTCGTCCGGGGAGGAAAGCCTGCGCCGAGGATGTCACGCGACTGTGTGCGAACGTCAAACCGGGGGAGGGCAGAATAGCCCAGTGCTTGAAGGCGCATACGCAGGACCTCTCCCCCACGTGCGCAGAAACCGTGCAACAACGAAGCAAGCGCCGGCCGTAAGCTTTTGGACGTGCCGGGACACGGATTGGTCACGAGGACGATCCGTGCCTGTCTCACCGTCTCACGGTCCGTGTCCTCCATGGTCATCGGTCGATTTCGTCAATTTATTTTCGGAACCGCGTCCCGTGCGATAGAGTGACCACTAGACATACGGGAGGGTACGTATGAGTGGCACTACGGGGCAGGAACAGTTTTCCGTCGACTTGCGTCAGCATCCCAGGTTACGCGTGCCGGCACCATTCGTCTGCTCGTTGTCGCGCTTGGGCTTGGCCAAATGGCTCGGTCGCGGCGGCGATGGCATCGGTGTCGTGTTTGACGTGTCGATGAGGGGGGCCAAAGTCATGAGCGAAGCGGGGATTCAGCGGGGTGATAGGCTGTCGGTCAGTCTTTCCCTGCCGAATCAGGTGTCGCCGATGACGGTTGAGGAAGCCACAGTGCGATGGGAGCGGGAGCAGGTGTACGGATTGGAGTTTGTCAATCTGTCGTCGGTGGCTGAAATGCGGCTGCGGAAGTTTATCACGCTCGCGACGAAGCCCACCTCCTAGCGCCACTGCCTGGTTGCCGCCTCTGATCATGCAGGTGCCGATCGGCTTGGTTGGTGCGGCTCCTCGTTCAATCGCGTATACCGCGTCCCAGCCTCCTTCGAGATTGCGCTCGCCGCTCCGTTTCCATACAATGGCCTCCCCATTCCCATGTCTAGGACACAGACCCCACATACTCGGCGCCAGCCGCGCAGTCCCTACCACCCCATGTATTGGCCCACCTGGGTCGGCATTGCTCTGTTTCGGTTGCTGTCCTGGCTTCCCTACCGGTCACAACTGGCGTTTGGACGACAGTGTGGACGGTTGTTGCATGGCCTGCTCACCAAGCGGCGGGAGATCGTGCGGGTCAACCTGAAGCTCTGTTTCCCCGGACAGACGCCGGATGAACGGAACGCGGTTGCGTTGCACTGTTTCGAGTCCATGGGAATGGGAGTGTTGGAAATCGCGATGGCCTGGTGGGCAAAGGACCCTCGGGAGCATTGCGAATATACGATCAAGGGGTTGGACCATCTTCGGGAGGCGCTCCAGGCCGGGCGAGGGGTATTGCTCTGCGGGGCACATTTACATTCGGCCGAACTGGCCGGACGATTTATGGCCCTGGAGCAACCAGTCGCCATCGTCTATCGGCCCCAAAACGATATCGTGGCGGACATGATCGCCAATCGCTGCCGGAGCCGATACTATTCAGACCTGATTCAACACCGTGATATGCGGGGCATCCTCCGCGCGTTGGCGAGAAATCAGGTGGTTTGGTACGCCCCGGACATCGACGCGGGTACCAAGCGCAGTGTCTTTGCTCCGTTCTTCGGGGTGCCGGCCGCATCATTGACTGCCACCTCCAGACTGGCCAAGGTCAGTGGCGCGGCGGTGGTTCCCTGTTTCTACTATCGACGAGCTGATGGATCCGGGTATGACATCGAAGTCGGGCAGGCCTTGGATCAGTTTCCGTCGGGAGAAATGATCGAGGATGCCACACGGATCAATCGCTTGATTGAAGATGCCGTTCGTCGGGTGCCGGAGCAATATTTCTGGCAACATCGCCGCTTCAAGAGTCGTCCTCCCGGTGAGCCGCCGCTCTACAGGCGGTAGGGAGTACCGCAGGTCCCGACTGAGCCTGCAGCGAGGCTCACCGGCGAGACGCTGGTGAATTCTCGCGAAGTACTCGGCGACTGCTCCCTCCTGCGATATACTGACCCTGCTGCATCTTACAGACGATCGCATCATCCGTTCCGTTATGGATCAATCCGACAAGCTTGCCCCCGCTCAGAAGGAGTTGCGTCAGCATCAACGGCGTCTGGCGCCGCCTGGTTGCCTGCTCTCCTTCGCACCGTTTGCCCCGACCACCAGTTTTAATGGTGATGTGGAGGGCGAGGGCGTGATTCTTAACCTCTCGCCAGGTGGCTGCAAAATCACCAGCGACGTGGGCGTGAAGGTGGGGGATGCGATGTCGCTCATTTTGCTGTTGCCGGGAGAGTCGTCGCCTACCGCTGTGGATCTGGCGTTGGTGCGTTGGGGGGGCGATGCCTGTTTTGGTGTGGAGTTCGTGTCCATGGGAACGGTCGAACAGGCTCGCTTGCGTCAATTCGTGGCGGTCGCTTCCGTTGGGGGCTTGTAGGCCGCAGGATTCGGCAGTGAGAGGGGAGGGGTGCGTGGAACAGACGAACACGCTGCGCAAGTCTCGTCGGGTCGCTACCGATTGTCGCCTGGAGTTTATCGGGGAGGATGAGGTCGACGGGGTAGCGGAAATGCTCGATGTGTCCTTCACCGGCTGTATGGCACGATCGGAGCATGTCATGCCACCTGGTTTTCGCCTGCGGCTCTCGCTGTTCCTTACGGACGGGCTGGAGTGGCCGGTCCGCGTGGACGAGGCGGTGGTCCGATGGGCGCGCGGGGGCGAGGTCGGAATCGAGTTTGTGGTGATGCGCCCTCCGCAACTCCACCGCATCCAGCAGTTCGTCATCAAGCATCGGCCCGTCTCGTAACCCTTCATCGAGATGTGCTCCCTCTTTCTTCCGCGTCCATTGTTCAGATCCTGATCAGGTCGCAGATCCCATATCTCACCCGTCCGCCTCGTGACGCCTGCCGGGGCTGGCCTCGTTGCTTTACGTGTGGTGCTTCCCTACAATTTCGCCGTGACGCCAGGCGCGGACGCAAGGCGCTCGGTGCATGCTGCGACGTGGGGGAGGCCGCGCACACCCGATGATCGAGTGGGTAGGACGGAAGACCATAGCCGGATATGCCTACCTGGCGGCGTTGGCCACGCTTTTCACACAAGCGGTATTGGATCTGGTATCACCGGCGCGACAGGGGCGGCGGGAAACGCTGCGGGTGTTGATCCGTCAGATTCTCTTCACGGGTGTCGACGCGCTGCCCGTGACCAGCGTCATTGCGCTCTTGCTCGGCATCATCATTGTGACGCAGGCCGGGACACAGCTTCCCAAGCTCGGGGCTGGCGGACTGGTGGGCAGCATCATCGTGGTCACGGTGATTCGGGAGCTCGGTCCCTTGATCACCGCCTTCATCGTCGTCGGGCGATCGGGCACGGCCATCGCGACCGAACTGGGCAACATGTCGGTGACGCGGGAAGTGGTCGCGCTCCGACTCATGGGAATTCCCATCAGCCAATTCGTCATTATGCCTCGTATGGTCGGCATGGTGCTCTCGATGCTGTGCCTGACGTTCTACTTTGACGTCGTGGCGGTGTTCGGCGGATACCTGGTCGCCGACGCGCAACTGACGATTCCTTTTTCTGCATTCGTCGAAAGTGTTACTCGGGCGTTGTCGACGACCGACTTGTTGATGACGGCGATCAAGGGGTTCGGATTCGGATCAGCCGTCGCGGCGGTCTGTTGTTACCATGGCCTAGCGGTGCGGTCTTCCTATACGGAAGTGCCGCAACAAACGACCCGGGCGATGATCAATTCGTTCGTGTTGTGTCTGCTGGTGGATGTTGTCGTGACGGTGCCGCTCTATTTATGAGCGAGACAGCCATCAGCTTTGCGCAGGTTCGAGCGCCTCTTGCCGGGAGCACGTCCTGCTTGCAACTGGACCTACAGATCACGGCGGGTCAGTTCGTTGCGCTGGTGGGGCCGAGTCGCTCGGGGAAAAGCCTGACCATCGAGTTGGCGGCAGGCCTCTTGCCGCCGCAATCCGGGAAGGTGATGGTCTTAGGACAGGATTGGAGTGCTGTTGAGGAGGCAGGCGACGGCCCGGTACGGCTTCGGGTGGGGGCCGTGCTGCAACAGCCGGGGTTGCTGAGCAACATGACCCTCTTCAACAATGTGCTCTTACCGCTGCGGTATCATCGAGGGGCGATGCCGGATCGTCAACGAGAGCAGGTGGTGATGGCGCAGTTGGAACGATTGGGATTGGCCTCGTTGCGGGACCGCTTTCCCGCTGAGCTCAATCAAGGGGAGATTCGCCGTGGGGCCATTGCGCGGTCGTTGATGTTAGAGCCGGACGTCCTGCTATTGGACGATCCCGTGGCAGGGCTGGATGCGGACATGGTGTTGGTCCTGAAACAGTATGTCGAAGCACGACGGCAGCAGCAACCCTTGACGGTGGTGGCGGCGTTGCGTTCGTTTTCGCCCTTCATCGAAGGCGCGGATCGACTGGTCGTGTTGCAGGACGGGCGGGTGGAGGCCGACGGCAGTCTGGAGTCGGTGGGCAGGACGGTCCCTCCCGCGCTACGACGATATGTGGAGTAGGCGGCTCCGGATCACGCTGTGGTCGCGGGGGTGAAAGAGGAGCGATATGCATTATTCACATCAGCTGTCGAGCGGGCGACTGGCACAGATCGTCGGAACTTTTGTGGTGATCCCCCTGCTGATTCTGGCAGGGGCGGGGTTCTGGATGTCGCGGGCTGAACATCTCTTTGAACCGAAGTATTCGCTCAAGGCGAGTCTCAGCAAATCCTATGGTCTGGAGCCTGGAGCGCCGGTGGTCGTCTCGGGCATTTCGATCGGGCGGGTCAAGCGGGTGGATTTGAACGATCGCGGAACCGTCGATGTGACGCTGCAGCTGTTGACTCGATACCAAAACATGGTGAAGGACAATTCAGATTTACGGGTTACCAAGAGCGGTGTAGTGGTCGGGCAGACGCAAGTCGATATTGGGATGGGGACGGCCAACAGCCCGCCGTTGGCTGATGGTGCGACGATTCGAGCCGTGGAGCCGAGGGACATCGGTGATCTGCTCAACGAGGTCGAGCCGGTGTTGATGGCGGTCAAGCAAACGTTACTTCGGGTGGAAACCATCACGCAGGATGTGCAAGGCGGGCTCAAAGCCGGCGGGAAGGCACTTGAGCAGGTGGCCGTGGCGACCCAGGATTTGCCCTCGGTGGTGGCATCGGTTCAGCGGACGATCGCCTCGGTCGAGCAAACGGCGACCGCACTGCCGACCATGACCGGCTCCATCAAGCGAACCTTGAGTGTGGTGGATCGAGTGACCGCGGACGTGCAGCAGGCCACCGGCCGTCTACCGGCTATCCTGAATAGTGCCGAATCCACGTTGGCAAGCGTAAAGCGCCTCTCGGATTCCGTGGATGAGGTGAGTCAGGAATTGATCCCCGTCATTCGGACGGCCGAAGGCACCTTAACCGAGGTCTCGACTCTGGTACGCGGCGCGAAGCAGACGTTCCCTTTCAACCGGTTTGCAGAGAACGCCGGGCCGGCACCGAAGTCGTCACCGGTGCGACCCCAGATGGGAACTCAGAGCTTGAGAGGAGATCAACTGCGTCGATGAGATCGCGACGGGAAGGGTGCCATGCAGGCATGAGCGTCCTGGCGCTCTGCGCCTTGCTGGGATGCGCGACTGCTCAGCCACCTGTGCCTCCCGAACCTCAGCCTGGCCCATGGGCTGCACAGCTTGAGTCTCTGCGGCGGCAGGGCGATCATTGGTTGACACGGGGGGATCGCGCCCGTGCAGCGGAGGCGTATGAGGCGGCGCGTCGCGTGGCGGAAAGTCTCGACGACAGGAGAACCCTCGTCGGCACGCTTAATGATATCGGGCGTGTTGCTCTTGCGCGTGGGGATTCGACTCTCGCGATCACCTCGCATGGGCGGGCGGTAACCCTGGCCCGGGAACTGGGTGCGCCAGACCTCTTACTCGAGAGCGTGACGGCGTTGGGGACGGCAACGCATCAGGCCGGACAGACCGAGGAGGCCGAGCAGTTCTATCAGGAAGCGCTGGAGTTGGCTCAACAGAAGGCGGATCAAGGGGCGGAGGCGACGCTGCGAAACAATCTCGGTTTGCTGCGGCAGGCGAAGGGAGACCTTGAGCAGGCTGCCCAGCAGTTCCGTCACGCCATGGCGTTGAATCAAGCTACCGGCAACCTTGCCTCCGAAGCCAGCAACCACGTGAACCTGGGTATGGTAGCTGAGGCACGCCAGGCCTACGATGCAGCCGAGCAGGAATTTGAACGGGCGTTGGAATTAGATAAGGCCGCGGAACATCGGACTGGGATTGCCGCAGATCTCTTGCGGTTAGGACGGGTAGCCGACCGCCGAGGATTTCCCGATCGCGGCCTCGCTTTTTTTGAACGCGCCTACCACAGCTATCTTGCGCAAGGTGATCGAGTCGGCGCCGGGGCTGCTCTGACTCAGGCCGTGGCGTGCGCGAAGAAGTTGGGCCGGGAAGCAGATGTTGCGCGATTAGGGCAGGCACTGAGCCAACTGTCCGTGCCTGCTTCCGCGAGGTAGGTCGTATGCCGATCAGAGGCCTGCCGCCTACTTGATGGCGACGGCCTTGACCTCCTTGTAGGTCGTGTGCCCCTGCAGCACCTTCTGAATGCCGTCCTGGACCAGCGTGGTCATCCCATCGTCCATGGCGGCTTTGAGCATTTCATCGGTCTTGGCTTTGTTCTGGATCAACTTCTTCATGTGATCCGTGCCCAGCAACAACTCGTGCAGCGCCACGCGGCCTTTCAGGCCGGTCCGGTTGCAGGCATCACACCCTTTCCCTCGATAGAGTCGAAAGTTGGCATCGAAGGGGACTTTCAGGGTGTTCCAATAGTCAGGGCCATATCCCAGCCGCAATTCCTCATATTCTTCCTTGGACGGTTGATACGCTTCCTTGCACTCTTTGCAGATGCGTCGTGCCAACCGCTGGGCCAGCACGCCCAGCATGGCATCGGCAAAACTGAAGGAGTCGCATCCCATGTCCAACAGACGAGTGATGGTTTCCACCGCGCTGTTCGTGTGCAACGTGCTCAGCACCAAGTGGCCTGTCAGCGAAGCCTCGATGCCGGTATCCGCCGTTTCTTTGTCCCGCATTTCTCCGACCATAATCACGTCCGGGTCTGCGCGGAGGAAGGCGCGCATGGCCGCCGCGAATGTAAATCCGATTTTAGAATGGACCTGTACCTGGCGCAGTCCGTATTGCGTGATTTCGACCGGGTCTTCCGCCGTCCAGATTTTGATGTCCGGCGTGTTGATGTACCCGAGCACGGAGTGCAGCGTGGTGGTTTTTCCGGATCCGGTAGGTCCGACGCAGAGAATGATGCCGTAGGGTTTTTCGGCGATACTCTTAATTTCGCGAAGGTTCCGATCAGAGAACCCCATCTTGTCGACCGGCAACGGCTCGCTCGCAGCGAGGATACGCATGACCACGTCTTCGTTGTAGCCGGCGGTCGGGATGGTGGCGACACGTAGCTCGATTTCCTTGTTCTCACCGATCTTGAATTTGATCTTTCCGTCCTGAGGCTTCCGGCGTTCCGCGATGTCGAGGCTCGCCATGATCTTCAGGCGCGATACGATGGCGCGGCGATAACTCGGCGGAATTTTCATGTACTCGAAGCAGTCGCCGTCGACTCGGAACCGCACGAGGGTATCGCGTTTTTCTCCATAGGGCTCAATATGAATATCTGAAGTCCCTTGCCGGAAGGCGTCGGCGATGATCTGATTGGCGAGACGCACGATGGCGTTGTCGTTCTCATCGAGTCCTGCGCTGGATGCTTCTTCCTGCGCTTCCAGCTGGGACTCGCTGACCAACTCGCCGAGAATGTCGGAGACATTCTCATTCATTTTGTTGCTGACCTCGGGGCCGCCGGTGGTGCTCGTGAGAAAGAGGGCGATGTCGCGGCGCAGACTGACGGCGAAGCGAATATTGAGGCCAGGGAAGGTGCGCTTGATGTCCTGGACGCGATCCAAATCACCGGGATCGTCGGTCAGAATCTCGATCGCGGCGCGGTCCCGCTTCAGGGGCATCCAGTGGTTTTTCTTCAAATAGTCGACGTTGAGATTCTTGAGCAATTCGATATCGACGATGGTCCGTTCGTTGTACTCGATGTAGGGACACTTGTGGAAATTCGCGAGCGATTTGCCGATTTCGGCTTTCGGCACTTTGTATTTCTCAATCAGGAGTGATTCGATGTCCGTCGTGCCCTTCTTCGCTTCGTTGAGGGCGACATCCAGATCCTGTTGTGAAATCTTGCCGTTGGTCAGCAGGTAATCGAATTTTGACGGCGGCTTCTTGGAGGTTTTTCGTAAGGTGTGAAATGCCGTGCCCAGGGCCTTCGCGATTTCCGCGACGCATTCCTCGTCCTTGCGGGTGAATCGTCCGCCGCTCTTCTTGTTGAGAAGCTGGATGACGCCCATGAGATACTTGTTCTCGGCCACGACGGGATAGGTGAGGACCTGTTTGGTCTTGAACCCCGTGTTCTTGTCGTAGGTGGCGTCATGGGTCAGCGCCGGGTGGATCGTAGCAAGCTCCGTCAGGCTATAGGCGTCACCGACATTGACCGGGCGGAGGTACTTGGCGCAGAACCCCGGAAGACTTTGTTCCGTAATCGGTGTGCGGACTTCCTGGACCGTATCGAGGTGGGGAATCTTGGAAAAGATTTCCTTTTTTTCGGAGTCCACGACGAAGAGCGTCAGGTCTTCCGCGTCGAAGCAGCCGAGGATATCGTGGCGGAGATCCAGGAGGATTTGATCGATGTCTGCGGCGGCGAGAATCTGTGCGCTGATCCGCTTGACGTTTTCGGCGTTCCCGGCCTTGAGCGTGGTCTCACTGACACCAGGCAGCGGAGCTTTGGGCTGCATCAAGTTCTCTCCAAACAGGCTGAACGGGGAGCCGAGCGTGGTGTCGGGATTGCGCTGCTGAATTGGGAACCTGCGCCTGGCACGGGTTCCTGGCCGGGCTTCTTCCGTGTGTGTCAGTGTATCGCAACGGCGGGTCAAGGCAAGCAAAAGGCATTTTCTCAAACCTGTCTGCGCCGGCTCGACTTCGCCAGTCAAGCCGAGGTCTGTCGGGGGAGAGCGTAATCAGGGCGGTGATGCGTGGGGGTGGCGGAACAGCTACGATGCGGCTTGTATCAGAGTCGTCAGCGTGGGGAGCGCCTGGTCGGGAGCGATTTTCTTGGTGTCGCCGGTCTGACGGACTTTGAGTTCGACTTGTCCCTGCGCCAACCCTTTTTCTCCGATCACCAGATGGAAGGGAGCGCCGATCAGGTCGGCATCGTTGAATTTCACACCAGCGCGTTCGTCACGGTCATCCCACAGCACCTCGATACCGGATTCCTGCATCGAGCGATAGAGGGAGCTAGCAAGTTGGGTGACCGGCTCAGACTGACTGAGCGGCAGAAGGGTGACGTGAAACGGCGCGATGGGAATCGGCCACTTGATGCCTTTGGCATCGTGATTTTGCTCAACCGATGCGGCCGCCACCCGGCTCACCCCGATGCCGTAACAACCCATGACGGCAAGCTGTTCTTGTCCCTGAGCGTCGAGGAAGGTGGCCTTCATGGCCTGGCTGTATTTCGTGCCTAGCATGAATACATGACCGACCTCGATGCCCTTGGCCGTTTTCAACGTTCCGTCCTGGCGGGGCGAGGGGTCACCGGCCTGGGCATTTCGTAGATCGGCAAAGTGATCGACCGTAAAGTCACGTGCCCAGTTGGCGTCGACGAAGTGAGTGTCGGCCTTGTTGGCTCCCACGACGAAGTTGGCCATGGCTTTCACGGCCCAGTCTGCCAGGACCCGGATGTTTTTCAGCCCGACAGGCCCTGCGTATCCGACCGGGGCGCCGGTCAACTCTGGAACTCGTTCCGGCACGACCAGCTCAACGTCGGTGGCCCCGAGGAGGTGCTTGACCTTGATTTCGTTCACGTCGTGATCGCCCCGAACCAGGACGGCGACGGTGTCTTTCCCTGTAGTGTACAAAAGCGTCTTGACCAGCTGCGTCGGTGCGATCTTGAGGAACTTGGTCACTTCCTCGACCGTCCGTCGGCCCGGCGTCGAGACGGCTGTGAGCGGACGAGGAGCAGGCAACTCGGAGGCATCCGGCGGCAGGACCTCGGCGCGCTCGACGTTGGCGGCGTAGGTGCCTTCTTCGCTGTAGACGATGGTTTCTTCTCCGGTCTCAGCCAGGACCATGAATTCGTGCGAGGATGTCCCGCCGATGAGGCCGGTGTCCGCCTCTACCGGTCTGAACGTGAGCCCGCAGCGGGCGAAGATCCGGTTGTAAGCGTCATACATTTTTTGATAACTCAACCTCGCTCCGGCTTCGTCCCGATCGAAGCTATACGCATCCTTCATGATGAATTCGCGCCCACGCATCAACCCGAAACGGGGCCGGATTTCATCTCGGAACTTGGTTTGGATCTGATAGAAGTTGAGCGGCATTTGGCGATAGGAACGCACCTCGCGACGAAAGAGGTCCGTAATTACCTCCTCGTGCGTCGGACCCAGGCAGAAGTCCCGTTCGTGCCGATCCTTGAAACGCAGGAGTTCCTTGCCATAAAAGTCCCATCGTCCTGTCTCTCGCCACAGTTCCGCTGGGGAGGCGACCGGCATGAGGACTTCCTGGGCCCCGGCGCGGTTCATCTCCTCGCGGACGATCTTCTCGATTTTTCGCAGCACCCGCAGTCCAAGCGGCAGGTAGGTATAGATACCGGCCGCGACCTTTCGAATCATGCCGGCGCGCAGCATGTATCGATGGCTGACGGTTTCAGCTTCGCCTGGATCTTCTCGCAGGGTTGGAATGAGGGTTTCAGAGACGCGCATGTGGGGTTATGGGGAAATCAGCCGCTCGATGTCGTTCCAGAAGGCGAAAATCATGATGCCGACCAGCAGGACCAGTCCCACCTGTTGTGCCAGTTCTCGCTGCCGATCTTCAAGAGGTTTTCGTCGAATCGCCTCGATAAAAAAGAATAACAAGTGACCGCCGTCCAGAATGGGAATGGGAAGCAAGTTCAGAACGCCCAGGTTGATGCTCAGCATGGCCATCAGGAATACCAGGCTCGAGGTCCCCTGTTCCGCAGCATCTCCCGCCGTCTTGGCAATCGTGAGCGGCCCGCCGATATTTTTACGCGAGATGTCGCCCGTAATGATTTTATAGATCCCGACCACCGTGAGTTCAGTCCAGCCCCAGGTCGCTTGAGCTCCTAGCCAGGGCGCCTTCAGCGGTTCGTTGGTCTGGAGAATCGTCTGGTTCTGGGCCGAAATGCCGATTTTCCCCACCTCGGCCGGTTTCCCGTCCACGGTCGCCTTTTCGCCCATGGGAGTCACGGAGACCGTTTGCGCGGACCCGCTCCGTTGAACCTCAAACTGCAAGGCGTGATTCGGATTCTCTCGCACCAGCGCGGTCATTTGGGACCACGTGAAGATGTCATGTCCGTCGATGCGGACCACACGGTCTCCGGCAAGGAGCCCTGCGGCCTGCGCGCGGGATCCGGGAATGACGGCGGTGATGACCGGGGCCCGTTCCTCGATGCCGAGTTGATAGATCGTTACAGGCTTGCCGTTGTCTTGCACGGTCGTTTTATTCGGCGTCACGAGCACGGTCTTGATCTGCTCGCCGCGCGTGAGGTCCAGCGTGAGTTGTTTGCCGTTGCTTTGGGCGATGAATTTCAGCAGCTCCGCATTGGTGGAGATTTCCTTCTCATTCACCCGGATGATGCGATCGCCCGGTTTCAGCCCCGCCTGATCGGCCGGCGAACCGGGAAGCACGGCTTCAATTTCCGGAATGATGTCCTTGAAGCTGGGAACCGGCAGGGTGTAACCGAGGCCGATATAGGCCGTATAAATCAAATAGGCGAGGATGAAGTTGAAAATTGGTCCGGCCGCCACGATCAGGGTTTTGCCCCAGAGCGATTGATGCACAAACGCCCGCCTCTTTTCGTCGGGTGTCAGGGGTTCGTGTTCGTCTTCGCCGAAGAGCTTGACGTAGCCACCGAGGGGGACGATCGAGAGGAGGTATTCGGTTTCACCGATTTGACGGCCGAAGATCTTGGGTCCGAAGCCGAGAGAGAACTTGAGCACCTTCACTCCGACCCAACGTGCGGCCAGGAAATGTCCCATTTCATGAAAGGCGACGAGGACGCCTAATACCACTAGGAATGGAAGCGCCCAGTGGGTCAGCATTGAGACCACGTCAGGGGACCAGGCAAAGGTTGTTCCCACAACAGCACTCCTTGGGTTCAGGGTATTACCGCGTCAAGGCATGGACCAGGGACTCGGCTTTTTCGCGAGCCCACCGATCGGCCTCGAGCGCATCATCCAGGCCGGCGATTGGTCGCGGCGTGTGAGCTTCCATTGTACTCCGAATAATCTCCGGAATATCCAGAAAACGAATTCCATTCTGGAGGAAAGCATCCACGGCTACTTCGTTAGCGGCATTCATTGTGGCCGGCATGGTGCCTCCGATACGTAAGGCATCATATCCGAGCTGCAAACAGGGGAATCGGTCGTGGTCCGGCTTGAAAAACGTCAAGGTGGCGATCTCGGTTAAGTCCAGCGATGGAAGATCCAGCGGCATCCGCTCAGGATATCGCATGGCATAGGAGATCGGGGTTCGCATGTCCGGAAGTCCTAATTGCGCGATCACCGATCGATCTCTATATTCTACCAGAGAATGAATGATGCTCTCCCGGTGGACCAGCACTTCGATCTGCGTCTCCGGAATATCAAAGAGCCACCGGGCTTCGATGACTTCCAACCCCTTGTTCATCAAGGTGGCCGAGTCGATGGTGATCTTTGCGCCCATTTTCCAGTTGGGATGCTGCAACGCGCGCTCGGGCCCCACGTCCTGCAGTTGCTCGCGGGAGAAGTTCCAGAGCGGTCCTCCCGAGGCAGTCAGAATCACGCGCTTGACGTCTTCACGGCGATGCCCTTCCAGTGATTGAAAGATGGCGCTGTGCTCGCTGTCGATGGGAAAAATGCGGACGTCATGTTTCTTGGCTTCCGCTTGCATCAGCGCCCCGGCCATGACCATCGGTTCTTTATTGGCGAGCGCGATTTGTTTGCCGGCTCGTATGGCAGCCAACGTCGGGAGCAGACCGGCCCCGCCGACGATGGCGGAGATCACCAGCTCGGCATCCGGTGATTGCGCCACCCGCGCGACCCCTTCCTGCCCTGCGAATATCTTCACGGGGAGGTCGGAGCAGCGCCCGCGTAACTTCTCTGCCGCGGCCTCGCTGGCAAGTGCCGCGAAGGTCGGACAAAAGCGGCGAATTTGGGCCTCAAGTTTGTCGTCGTTTGAGCCGGCGGTCAGGCCAATGACGCGAAACTCCTCCGGAAACCGATCCACAATGTCGAGCGTGTTCGTGCCGATTGAGCCGGTCGAACCAAGAATGACGATGTTCTTCATAGCGTGCTCCAGAGCAGGCGGACAATCATGCGTTACACGGCCGCGACGATCGCGACATAGTAGTAGAACGCCGGTCCCGTGAACAAGAGGCTATCGAGTCGATCCAGCATCCCGCCATGGCCGGGAATCAGCGCGCCGGAATCTTTGAACCCCGTGCTGCGTTTCATGGCTGACTCTGCGAGGTCGCCGATGAGGCCGGCGATCGTAAGTAGCACGCCGAGCGCGAGGCAATCGACCAACGAGAAGCGCGGCAGAAACCAGACTCGTGCAAGGACGGCTGCTAGGATTGCGAGGGCAAGTCCCCCAGCCAATCCTTCATACGTTTTCTTCGGGCTGACGATCGGCGCGAGCCTGTGCCGCCCCATGGATTTTCCCGCAATGTAGGCGCCGGAGTCTCCAGCCCAGGTCACGAGGACCACGAAAAAAATCAGCATGGCTCCGTCCGGCTGCGCTCTCGTGAGGAGGAGATAGCCGAGCGAGAGGCCGACGTACAAGACGCCCATAATCAGCACCATGCCGTCCTGCAGCGATTCCTTCAAGGGCTTGTCGGAACTCAACGGCATACAGAGGGCCGTGGCCAGGGTTCCCATCAGCACGGTGCGGTCGCTCAAGAACGCGGGCCACTGGGTGCTGCTCAAGAAGAGCCCGGTGGCGGCGATGCCTACCCAGCCCCACCAGGGCCACGCGATAGTGCCAAGATGCAGGCGATAAAACTCTCCCACGGCGAACATACCTGAGACGGCGACCAGCACGAAAAACGCCATTGGTCCCAGGTCGTGCACGAGGAAAATGAAGATCGGAACAAACACCAGTGCCGCCAACACGCGGCGAATCGCTTCCGACGAAGAACGGGGACGCGCATTGTCCTGGGGCGGCGGCATCGTCTCCTCGCACTGGCATGCTCCGGGTTTCACCACGAAGAGACTAGGAGGACACGCTGCTGAACACTCGACCGAAACGGCGCTCGCGCCGCTGGTATTCAATCAGCGCGACCAACGTTTCGCGTCGACGGAAATCCGGCCAGAGAGTCGGGGTGAAGTAGAGTTCCGTATAGGCCAGTTGCCATAACAGAAAGTTGCTGATTCGCGTCTCCCCGCTGGTCCGAATCAGGAGATCGGGATCGGGGAGATCGTGGGTATAGAGCGCCTGCTGCATGACCCGTTCGTCGATCTGGTCGATCGAGAGCCGGCCTCCTTGTACGGCCCGCGCGAGATCCTTGGCCGCATCGACCAGTTCCGCCCGGCCGCCGTAGCTGAGGGCGACGTTGAGGATCAACTTGTCCAGATGCGCCGTTTCCCGTTCGGTGGTGCGTACCCATTGGAGCGCCGACGCAGGCAGTGCCGTCACACGGCCGATCGTTTGGAAGCGTACACCCTTTTCGACCAGGCTCGATCGCTCGGTCGAGAGATAATGCTCCAAGAGACCCATCAATGCCGTGATTTCCTGGGCCGGCCTGTTCCAGTTTTCCTGAGAAAACGCATAGATCGTCAGGATGTTAATGCCGAGTTCGAGCGAGAGCGAAATGAGCTCACGCACGGATTTGATGCCTTCCTGATGTCCGGCGATGCGGGGCAGCCCTCGGAGCTCAGCCCATCGACCGTTGCCGTCCATGATCACGGCCAGATGTTTGGGCAACAGGTCCGGGTCGAGTTGCGAGAGCAGATCAGAGTCGGGGGGTGGCTCAATGTCGGGGGATTGCGGATCGTTCATGGAGCGGTGTGGGCACCTGTTGCTGATGCACGTATGTTCTGCAGCGGAAGCCCTAATCTCGTAGGCCGAGTCTAGCGGTGAGGTCTGGTAAAGTCAAACAGTATTTCCCGATTTCGCTGTATTTGCAGATGGTTCGAACGTGTTCGCATTGCGCCTCCGGAAATGAGTACGTTATACTCACGCACCGTTAGCCCGCATGATTCATGACGGTTCGTCGCGAAATCGTTGGGCCGCGTGGCGAGACCGGCGCGCGGAGCCGGGAGGGCCCGAATCGTACTCGTGCAGTACGTTGAGGGGCCGAGGGGCGAGCCCGCCGGCCGAAGGCTCGTCGCAGTAGCGGATCGGCGAGTGCAGCAGAAGCGCTCATGAATCATGCGGGTTAGGAGAGGAGAATTTTCATGGCCAAGGACGAGTCGGGGGCATTGGCGCGTTTCGGGGTCACCGATCGAGACATCGAGCAGGCGTTGGGACGGGTCAAGGTTTCCAATGTCGACTATGCCGACCTCTATTTCGAATATTGTCAGTCCGAGTCGGTCTCCATGGAAGAGGGGATTGTCAAACGGGCGACGAAGAACATCGGTCAGGGTGTCGGGGTGCGGGCGACAGCCGGCGAGAAGACCGGATTTGCCTATTCCGATGAGCTGACCTCCAAAGATCTCAATATCGCTGCCGATACGGCGCGGTATATCGCAAATTCCGCTCAAGGGGCCGCTCCCGTTCCCGTCACGCATCGACCGGCCCTGGCGCGTAATCTCTATCCTCACGATCGCGCGCATGTGGAAGTTGCGACCCGGGATCGCGTGACACTCTTGAATGCCATCGACGCGGAAGCCAGACGCTACGATCCGCGGATTAAGAATGTCATGGCTGCGTACAACACCGAATACAAGGTCATGCTGGTGGCGACGTCCGACGGGTTGATGGTCGGCGACATTCAGCCGTTGTCCCGGCTGCAGGTGACCTGCATTGCCGAAGAGAATGGAAACCGCCAGGTAGGCACCTTCGGCGGCGGAGGCCGGATCGGTTTAGAATATTTCCAGAACGATCAGCGGTATCTGCAGTTTGCCAGGGAAGCGGCTCGAGAGGCGATTCTGAACCTTAGCGCAGTTGATGCTCCGGCAGGGGTGATGCCGGTGGTGCTGGGCGGAGGCTGGCCCGGGATTCTGCTGCATGAAGCGATCGGCCATGGGTTGGAAGCAGACTTTAACCGCAAGAAGACCTCGGCGTTTTCCAGCCTCGTGGGGAAACGCGTGGCTTCAGACGTCTGTACGATCGTGGATGACGGAACGCTCCCGTTCCGGCGTGGCTCGTTGAATGTGGACGACGAAGGAACGCCGACCAGCCGCACCGTACTGATCGAGCGGGGAATTTTGCGCGGCTACATCACCGATAAGTTGAATGCGCGGCTCATGGGCATTCCCGTGACCGGCAACGGTCGGCGGGAAAGTTATCAGAGCGTGGTGTTGCCTCGCATGACCAATACCTTCATGTTGGCCGGGGAATCCGACCCGCAAGACATCATCAGGTCGGTGAAAAAAGGATTATACGCCGTCTCGTTCGGCGGCGGGCAGGTCGATATCACCAACGGGAAGTTCGTATTCTCGGCCAGCGAGGCCTATCTCATCGAAGACGGGAAGATCACCCAGCCGGTGAAGGGTGCGACCTTGATCGGCAGCGGTCCGGAGATCCTGACCAAGGTCTCCATGGTGGGACATGATTTGAAGCTCGACGAAGGCATCGGCACCTGTGGAAAGGAAGGGCAGTCGGTGCCGGTCGGCGTCGGGTTGCCGACCATTCGGATCGATGAAATCACTGTCGGCGGAACGAAAGCATAACCATGACACGTGAGATCGCAGCACCGGACTATACCAATGTCGCCCAGGATCTGCTGGCTCGAGCCGCGAAACAGGGGGCGACGGCAGCGGACGTGATGGTTGCCGATGGGGAGACGCTCTCGGTACAAGTTCGAATGGGAGCCGTCGATCGTCTGACGAAGGCGCGTGAGAAACGGCTGGGGTTGCGGGTTTTTTTCGGCCAACGCTCCGCCAGTGCCTCGACCTCCGATTTTTCTGCCGACTCTCTCGATCGGTTCGTAGGAGAGACCTGCGCCCTGGCCAAGGCGGTCGTTGAGGATCCCGTGTCTGGATTGCCCGAGCCGGGGCACTATGCCGCGGAGTGTCCGGATCTGAACATCTACGACGCGACGAAACTACAAACCGATCAGCAGATTGATCTCGCGCTTCGCGCCGAACGGGCCGCGTTTGCCGCTGATTCTCGTATTACCAACTCGGAAGGGGGCGAGTGCGATTCCTCCTCAGGGCGGATCATCCTGGCCAACAGTCACGGATTTTTGGGTCAGTATGCCAACAGCAGCTTTTCCTTGTCGGTCTCGCCCATTGCCTCCAACGAGACGGGCATGCAGCGAGACTATTGGTATGGCGTCAATCGCGCGTTCTCGAAGCTGGAGAGCCCGGAGGCCATCGGGCAGGAAGCCACAAGACGGACGGTCCGAAAACTGGGGGCGCGTAAAGTGCCGACCGGTCGAGTCCCGGTGATTTTCGATCCGGAGGTGGCGGGGAGCCTCCTCAGTCATCTCTGCAGTGCGCTGTCGGGGTATGCGCTCTATAAAGGTGCTTCCTTTCTCATCGGGCAACTCGGCCAGCAAATCGCGCCGGACTTTGTGACCATTTATGACGATGGACGGATGCCTGGTGGGCTTGGTACGCGGCCGTTCGACGGTGAAGGACTCCCGACGCGGAAGCAGGCGATGGTGGAACGCGGCCGCCTGACGAGTTATTTATTGGATACCTATTCGGGGAAAAAACTGGGGCTGCCATCCACGGGCAATGCATCGCGCAGCATCGGGGAAAGTCCCTCCGCCGGCCCAACCAATTTCTACATGGTGCCGGGAACCACCGGGCCGGAGCAGATTCTCGCAACCGTGAAACAGGGACTCTATGTCACCGATTTGATCGGGTTCGGGATCAATATGGTGACCGGAGATTATTCACGCGGCGCGAGTGGGTTTTGGATCGAGAACGGGGAGTTGGCCTACCCGGTCGAAGAGATTACCATCGCCGGCAACCTCAAGCAGATGTACGCCACCATCGAGACCATCGGGTCCGATTTGGTGTTCCGTGGACGGATTGCCAGCCCGACTGTGAAGATTACGGAAATGATGGTGGCGGGCAACTAGATCGGTTGGAAGGCCGGTGATGCGCGGCCGGGCTCATGCTCAGGGCGCTCCGCACTCGGCGATCAGCAATTATCAGCAGACAGTAAGGAAACACATTATGGCGCTGGATGCCGAACTCGGAAAAAGCATGTTGCAATTGATCACCTCACGGTACGACGATCGACATTGGCGGAAGAAAATTGAGAAGACGCTCAGTTTGCCCCAGAGCGGAGTCGGTGATGAGCGGCAGCAGCAGATTTTTCTGTACCTGAAGTTGAATCTTAAGGCGTACAAGTCCAGGCGGGCTGATCCGGACTCCTGGATTCTCGGTGGGTATGCCACGAAAGAAGTGATCGATCGGGCAAAGTTCCAGCCCCATCTCGTCGGGCAGGGGATAACAGCCGAGGATGTTGCCCTTCTGGGAACCGATCCGGGGCCGGACATTGATGAGGCCTGGTGGGAAGAGATGCTCGTGCAGTGGTTCGGCGCTCCGGAGGATGAGGCGGCAGTGGAACCAACGGCAGAGGAAACCGCTTCCGAGGCCGGCACTGAGAGCAGCTCTGCCCGTAGCTAATTGAACTTCACGCCGCCGTCCGCCCTTCCTGTTCAGGCGAGGCGGGCGGCCCTTCTTCTTCTCGCTACGATCCGAATAAATCCATCTGTTGGGCAGCGGCGGCCGGACGCTCGATCTGGACCGTGTGTGCTGCGCCGGACGAGGCTGCTGTCTCCGGTTTAGCAGGCGTGCTGTGCCGGTCGAGAAACGCCTTCAGTTTCTGGAAATCCTCACGCAACGGCGGCAGCATGGCGGCCTGATGCAACGCTGCGGCTGGATGCAGCAGGGGAAAGAGCACAAAATCTTTCAGGTAGAACACCTGTCCCCGCACTCTGGTAATGCCGACTTTACGTTCCAGTAACGTCTGGGTGGCCCAGTTGCCAAGCGAGCAGACAATCTTTGGGCGGATGAGCGCAATCTGTTTCAAGAGGAAGGGCTTGCAAGTGTCGACTTCCTGAGGTTCGGGGTCGCGATTATTGGGTGGGCGACATTTGATCACGTTGGCGATATAGATATCCGCCCGAGAGAGGCCGGCCGACTGAAGCAATTCATTGAGCAATTGACCGGCCGCGCCGACAAACGGCTCCCCTTTCTGGTCTTCGTGATATCCGGGCGCTTCCCCGACAAACATGACCGACGCCTGCGGGTTGCCCACGCCGAAGACGACTTGTCGCCGTCCGAGTGTGGCGAGGGGACAGCGTTGGCAATTGTGCAGTGACGCCGCAAGCTCCTGCAGCGCGATCAGAGGTGAGGACATGGGCGACAGATCCGGGTGGAGAGCCGAATCTTAGTCGTGGTCCCCCGTCTTGTCAACGTGATGCCGGAGGGGAACGGCGAAGATTACCGGTGTGAATCCGGCGGCACGGCAGCGAGCGCGGTGGCGCAACGCTGGCCGCTCAGAATGGCCGATTCATGATTGGCCGGCCATCCCGTGTCGGTCCAGGCGCCGGCGACCAAAAAATTAGTGAAGGGGCTGGTCGAGAGTGGTCGGAATTGTTGCGCGCCGGGTCTGGCCGAGAGCATGGCCGACGGCAGGCGGAGGATCTCCGCGTCCAGGACATGGCGGGACGGTGTCTCTGCCGGAAAGGTGGCCGCCACATCTTCCCGTGCGAGTCGGATCAGGTCCTCTTGCGATTGCGGCAGAAGACTCGGCTCTCCGACGGCAATAGCCCAGATCACCGACGCCTGGTTGTGTCGTGTCTCATCGGCGTGCCGGATCATCCAATGGAACGTTTTCCCTTCCAAGAGGACGAGCTGTGTGTGGTCAGCCGGTCGGTCGAGGTGGAGGCGAACCACCAGCATGGAGGATTCGCTGAGGTGGCTCAGTTGTTGGAAATAGGCATAGTGGGTCACGACCCGTTCCGGCAGCAGCGGGGTCAGCCGGTTGTGGGGCAGTGCGGAGATGTACCAGTCGGCGGTGAGCCTGGTGCGATCCGTCAGTTCGACATTCGTCACACGGTGTTGGGCAAAGTGCAGTTGGGCGACTGGTGCAGTCATCCGAAACTGTACTCCCAGTGTATCGAGACGCGCCTTCAGCGGCGCCAGCAAGAACGTATCGACTCCCTGCGGAGGCACGATCAGCTTCGTGGCGCGGGCGCCGGTGAGAAAGCATCGCCGCAGGGTACGCATGAACAGGCCTGCGGACACCATCGGTAGCGCGGCTCCCAACAACAACCGGGCGAGACTGTTCCAGACGCCGTGTCGCGCCGGCTCGGACTGGCCGATGCTCGTGAGCCATTCGTCGGCGGCTCGTGTATCCAGGTCGTTCGGCAAGGGCGGATCCTGTTCCCACGTCCGCTCGAGAAAGGACAGCAGGTGCCAACGATCACGCATGGAGAGGCCTTGGAAGAGAGTCGTTCCGAGCAGGGTATTGAGCGGGCTGGGCAGGGGAAGGTGGAGAAACTGGACGCGGGCGCCGGTGGCTTGCAGGAATTCGAGCGGCGTGTGTCGCAGCTGTCGAGCGGCGAAGTCGGTGCCGAGGTTGTGAAGGAGTGACCAGGTGGCGTGGTGGGCTTCGAGGAGAATCGGTGGCGGCGCATGGCGGAGGCGTCCGCCTACTTGGTCGGCCTGTTCGAGGATGGTGACGGCATGCCCGGAGGTCGCAAGGTGCAGGGCCGCGGTGAGGCCTGCGAGTCCTCCGCCGAAGATGAGCACCTGACGGCTCATGGAGTGGTAGACGGTAAGCGCGAGCGTAGCCAGACGCCGGCGGCCACCGCCAATCGATGGCTGGAGGACAGGGTGACGCGATCTCCCAGCACGCGATATCCGGATTCCTCGATGCGCTGCAGAATTCTGCCGTACACGCCGCGCATGATTTCAGCCACGGTCAGGGCCTGGCGTTCATTCCGCGGCAGCGACTCCAGGGCCCGTGCGGCCTTGGCGTAATACTCCTTCGCCCGCGCGACTTCGAATTTCATGAGGTCCGTGAATTCAGGCTTGTATCGCCGGTGAAGGAGGTCTTCCTCCCGATAGCCGAAGCGCGCGAAGTCTTCCTGAGGTAGGTAGACGCGGCCGCATTCAGCGTCGTTGCCCAGATCGCGCAGAATGTTGGTCAATTGAAACGCCATGCCGAGATTGACCGCATAGTCCTGCGCCCGAGGTGAGGTGGTGCCGAACACATGGAGACAAATCAACCCCACGACCGAGGCGACACGATAACAGTAGAGCGATAACTGATCGAAGGTGGCATAGCGCTTGGTGGTGAGGTCCATCTCCACGCCCTTGATGAGTTCCTCGAAGTAGGTGTGAGGAATGGACAGTTCACGGACATGTTGCGCGAGGCTGATCGTGACTGGAACGGTCGGGGTCCCGTCGTACGCCGCGGCCAGTTCCCGACGCCAGCGTGCCAACTCCTCTTGGGGGTGGCTGCCGGGAGGCGGTTCATCGACCGCGTTATCCACCTCTTTGCAGAATGCGTAGACGGTGTACATGGCGTCTCGCCGGGCCTTGGGCAGAAACAGGAACGAGTAGTAAAAGTTGCTCCCGCTTTTCTTGGTGAGGGTCGTGCAATAGGTTTGGGCTTGAGTCGGTGTCATCATTTTGTCATCGGGGTGGATGTCTACGGCATTGCAAGTCGTTCGACGGTAGCCGGGAGGCGGCGGGCATAACAGGTTGGGTGAAGGATGGCGGCCAGTTGTTCGACCCCATCAACCAATCTCGGGCCGGGGCGGCTGAAGTAGGAGAGGGCATCGACCAGATAGACCTCGCCTCGTTGGACAGCCGGAAGGTGCTGCCATCCAGGATGTTCAGTCACTGCGGTCAATTCGGCTTTGGTGCGTGCGACGGTGAAGCCGCAGGGCATCAGCACGATCACATCTGGGGCGCAACCCGCGAGCGCCTCCCACTCAATGTTTCGGGAGGGGGTTCCCGCAGTCGCCAGCGCATCTGTGCCGCCCGCGGCTTCCACCATGTCGGGCACCCAATGGCCGGCGCTGTAGAGCGGGGAGAGCCATTCCAGGCAGGCGACCTTCGGGCGTAACGGCTCTGCACGTACCGTGGTTCGGAGCGCATCGAGTCTGCGGCGCAGGGCGGCGGCTAACTGTCTTCCGGCCTCTTCCCGCTCCATTGCACCACCAAGCGTTTCAATGTCGCGCAGCACATCGTCCAGCCGATGCGGATTGAGCGTGACCATGCGCGGCGGCGGCGACAGGGTCTGCATGACCCGGGCGAGCTGTGTCGGTGTGATGGCACAAACATCACAGAGATCCTGCGTGATGAGGAGATCCGGCTTGGCGGCCAGGAGTCGCGCCTCGTCCAACTCGTAGAGCCCGGAACCACCTGAAAGCCACTCGCCGACCTGTGCATCGATCTCTGCGCTCGAAAGCGCGTGGCTGTCGATGCGTCCACGCACCATCACCGGAACATGGGCCAGGGTCTGGGGCGTGTCACATTCATGGCTGATGCCGACGAGGTGGTCTTGGAGCCCGAGTGCGGCCACGACCTCAGTGGCTCCGGGTACGAGCGAACAAATGTTCATGAGTGCCCTTGCGCCGGTCCCCACAGTCGTGACTGGAGGTCGGAGAGCCGTGTGTCGGCGAGGGAATGGGTAATCGCGTCGGCCTCACCCAGGTCCTGCACGGTGTGGGTGTTGGCGACGGCCAGCACCTTCATGCCTGCCGCCCGTGCGGCCCTGATGCCGGGCAAGGAGTCTTCGATCACCAGGCAGTCTTGCGGGGTCAACGTCGGTTGGGCCGGCTGTCGATTCAACCCGGCCATGGCATGGAGAAAGGGGTCAGGCGCGGGCTTGCCTCGCATGACGTCCTCGGCGCTGGTGATATGACAAAACGCCTTCCGAAGTCCGGCTTCCTCCAAAATCACTTCGATTTCGTTCCGGAGCGCTCCCGAGGCGATGGCGAGTGGAACGCGCGCGGCGGCGTCATGGACGAGTTCGCGCACCCCCGGGAAAATGGCAAGATGATCCCTGATGGCGGCAAGGTAGGCCTGCGCCTTACGATCCATCAATTCGCCGACGAGCGCCGGTGAGGCCTCGCGCTTGTGTGCCCGCAATGCCTCCAGGAAACATCCGCGATCGTCGAAGCCGAGATAGTCTGCGTAGTACTCCGCCTCTGTCAGCGTGATATCAATGCCGACCAAGACCCGCTGGAGGGCGGCAAAGTGGAGCGGTTCAGTGTCGGCAATCACTCCGTCGAAATCAAAAATAATGGCGCGTAGTTCATTCATAGTTCGTACAGATACATCCTTGTGCGGAGATCCCCGCGAGTTGGGGCCGGTAGAGCGGGCGCGGCATTATAGCAAGGGTAGACCGGCAAAAAAAGACAACGGCCCGTTCCGGGAAGGAACGGGCCGCGGTATGGGAGGCGAACGATCGAGAAGCCGTCAGCGTTTCAGCTTCAAATGGCGTTCGGAGATCCAGCCCTTTTTGCCGTCCTGAGTTCGTACGGAATAGACCCACCCGCGCTTCTGATACTCGCCATCTACAATGGTGAGCGTCGCGCCGGCCGGTACCGTCGTGCTGGTCTTGCTGCCGATGGCGTCGGTGAACAACGGCATGGGGGCCTTGGGTCGAGTAGGATCGGCCACCACCGTCACACGTTGGCTCTCTGCGAACACAGGACCGGCCACGCGCATGGTCGGCGGGGCTGGCTTGACGACCGGTGCAGGAGCCGGGGCGGCAGTTGCTGGGATGGGCTTCGGGGTCGGCGTCTCTACCGGGGCGGCGGGGGCGCTATCAACCACCGTGGGTGGAGCGCTCGTCATCGGCGCCGGGGCCGGTGTTGCGATAGGCGCAGGCGTCGGAACGGCAGCCGGCCTGGGCACGGGCGGGGCGGGGCGTTGGGCCACCGGCGGAGTGGTCTCCGTTCCACCATCAATGTACGGCTGGATGAGTTGCATGGCTCCATCGGGGTCCATGGCTACGTACCCGATGCCGCCCACGAGCAGGAGCAGCAGGATCCACAGCAGCGGTCCTTTGTTCGACCGCTTCGGCTCGTGCATCGGCGGGGCCGGCGGCGGCGCCGCTTCCTCTAAATCTTCTTCCGTAAATTCCAGGTCGGGCTCGGGCTGACTCGCGAACAGGAGACGCCAGTTTGTCCACTCACTGCCGATCGCGGGAATGCCCATGGATGACACCATCGGAGGACCTCCTCATTCGGAACCATCACTCTCTCATCGTAGGTACTTATCACCGGTACTAGGGCCTGTCAATTTTGTTCGAGAAAGCGACAGGATACGTTCCCCGTATCGATCAACGCATGGATGGGGGCTCGCTCTTCAACGGGGAGAACCGGGAGCGCACCACCCGGCGACGGTATCGAGAACTGCGGCGATCGGCCGCGCCTGTCGAGCGGGCAAGGGCTTGCAACTTTGAACAGCGCCGTTGCAGAATCGCCCACCAGATGTGAGCGGGGAGGACGATGAAGTCGTATCGCGAGGAACTCTGGTTCGAGACGAACACCAGACGCGCCTATCTGAATATCACCGGGCAGGTAGAAGCCGCCGTGCGAAAGAGCGGCGTGCGCGAGGGCCTGGTGCTGGTGAATGCCATGCACATCACCGCCAGCGTCTATATCAACGACGACGAGGGCGGGCTGCTCCAGGATTACGATGCCTTTCTCGAACGGCTCGCGCCACAGAAGGCGACGTATCGCCACAACGAAACCGGCGAGGACAACGGCGACGCGCACATCAAACGACAACTGATGGGGCGGGAAGTGCTGGTGGCGATTACGGATGGAAAGTTGGATTTCGGACCTTGGGAACAAATTTTTTACGGTGAGTTTGACGGGCGGCGGCGCAAGCGAGTGTTGGTGAAAGTGATCGGAGAGTAAGCTGCGGGCCTTTATGGGATCGGGCATCGAGATCGATGCCATGAAGAACCGCATTCACGCTTGCCACGTCCCGGAAAGTTTGGCAACATGGACAACAGGATGACCGCATACTGTGCATCGCGACGTCGCATCGACCTGGGAGGCCAGCCATGTTGAGTTGGTCACGACCGGATCCGCTGACGCGAGATTTGATTCACCTGATTAATGCCCGTCGTCACGACCATGGGGATACGGACGCGGCGATCGATACGCTGCAGGCGTTCATCGAGCAAGGGCGAGAACAGGATCTGTTGACGGTTCTGGCCGCGCTCGATGAAGAGATGGCGGAATGGATGTTCGACCTGGTGGCGGAAGCCTCGTGCGCCGTCATCATGGATGGCCCGGACGAAGAGAAGGGCGCCTACGCGGTGATGGCCGCGTTGGAGTTGCCGTTGCAGGCCAATCTGGGGCAGCCGCTCGGTTTGAAAATCGATCCTGTCGCCACGGCAGACCTTCTCCATCGGCATTTGCAGGTTCCCTCTGGCGTGGTTGTGCGCGTGGAGCCTCGCCTGCTGACGGATGCCACTCTCGAAGGCTTGACCCTCCAGGCCTTGAACGAGCATCTCGTCAGTATCGCCGATTCTCAACGAACCCAGCCTATCGCATCCCGGCTCTATCCCCCGGTGGAAAATACGGCATTTCTCTTTTTCCAACTGATTGGGCTGCCTGATCCGGGGTTGCCGGAGGCGTTGGAGGAACCGGAGCGCCGCGCATTGCTCGAAGGCCTGGTGGCGCAATGTTCGGAGCTGGCCCTGGCGCCCGATACGCTGGAAGTGCCGGTGTATGCCTCCTATGCGTTGTTCGATGCGCAGAATGCGGTGCGATTACATCGATTGGCCGATGAAACGGCCGCGGTTTGGCGCGACCTCGATCCGATGGTGCGGGCGCGCACCATCGTCCATCTGCATACGCAGTGCGGGAACGGGGTGTATATGCCGGTCTGGACCGACCTCTTCGATCCGGAGCTGCCTGAAGACCATGGTCCTGTATGGACGTCGCCGGATGTGTGGGTGTTCACGGCAGACCTCCCGATCGAATGGCCCGGCGAAATGCTGACGAATCGTTTGCTGGCCGAAGGCTGCACCCGGTTCGAAAATCATATCGTGGAAGCACCGGAAAACTGACCGGTGCCCGGCTCGCGGGCTGTGCTGCGAACCGGGTTGTGCTGTTCACGCGACGGTGAGCGCTCAGCCGCCACGTTGGGTGTCCCACTGATCCATCGGCACCGAATCTCTGTCACCGCGGAGTTCCTTGGCTGGCTCATCCCGAATCGGCGCCGTGATTCTGGTCACATTGCTGAGTTGTCTGGTCCTCGGAGGAGTCTGGGGATTGGTCATCCTGCTTCTGCCGCAGAGCGAGGTGCCGCCCGCGACCGCACCGGTCTCCCCGACTATCCCACCGGTTCCCTCGCCTTCATCCACGACTCCCCTCGTAAACACTGTGCCGACTGAACCTCCACCGCAGGCGGTCGCGCAGACGGTGGGGCCGCCGGTCGTGCAGGAGACCGCTCGTCCGGGCTCGACGGAACGCGGGGGCAACCCGCAGGGTAGGGAGGTCAAGTGTGACCTGGAGATCACCGCGCTCTGCCCCGAAGAAGAGGGAGAGCGTCACGCTTGTTTGCAGCGCAAGACGGCGCAACTGTCCCAACCCTGTCGACCAATGCTGCGGGAAAAGCTCGTACGGATGAAAGAGCGCATGCAGCAGCTGCGTGTCGCGTGTGAAGCAGACCGACGTCAGTTTTGTCGAGACGTGCCCGCGAGCGGCGAGGGGCTGGTCCAGTGTTTGGAGTCCCACGCCCAGTCCGTTTCCGACCAGTGTTTTCAACTGTTGCCGAAGCGTGGACGGTTGCTCAACTGAATCGGTGTGTGGCAGGCGCCGCGGGCGGGTCCGGCTGATGGTGGGCAGAGGCAGGCGTACCGAAAGGCAAAGGCCACCCTCTTGTTCAGATGTTCGGCGACGGTGCGTTTCGGTCTTGCAGGAGGAATCGCATCGTAATCCCGGCCACTTCCAGGACATCCCCATGTCGTAACGCCTGTTCTCCTTGCATCAGTCGACCGTTGATGAGAATGCGTTTCCCGCTCTCCGTCTGGCTCACGAGGTAGCCCTCGCCCTTCCGGTTGATGACCGCCGCGGTTTTCGGTGCAAACCACCCGGTGAGGGTGATGACGGCATCATCCTGCGCGCCGACCAGCGAGACTTGTCTGGTCAAATGGTACTGTGCCTGCCCGGTGTTGCCGGAAAGAATTTCCACGATTCCGATTGTGCGATCAGTCGCCGGGACCTTTCCCTCAGCCCGACATGACACGACTGCGCCTCTGTTCCCGTTGATCGGCTGTTGGGCGGGAGTCGATCCCGTAGCTGCCCTGTAGTCCTGTCGGAACATCAGGCGGTGTGTGCCGAGGCGGATATTGTCTCCGTCATGGAGCTGCCGACGGTCGATGCGTTGTTCGTTGATGAAGGTGCCGGCGGCGCTTCCCAGGTCCTCCAGGAACAGCACGGCTTGCACCGCGATGATTCGAGCATGGCGGGCCGAGATCGCGATGTCGTCCAGGCAGAGATCGTTGTCCTGTCTCCGTCCTATGCTGAAGGGGGTGCGGGAGATTTCATAGACTCGGACGCCGCCTTGCGGCGGACTCGCCAGAAGCGTGGGAAGTGAGTGGGGCTGCGACATGGACGTTCCTTAGTGCGGATCCATCGTGGGGGAGAAACGGAATCGGCCGTAGAGGCGGTCCCACAGGCCGGACTCCCGCCGTGTCACCTTGACCACCACAACAGTCGTATTGTCCGATCCCCCGGCGTCGTTCGAGAGGGCGATGAGCCGGTTCGAGACCGCCTGCAGATTGGACGATTCCAGGACGACCTGGAGGATCGAGTCGGCGGAGACACCGGCGGTCAATCCGTCCGAACAGAGGAGAAACAGGTCGCCGTTCATGAGGGGAACCTCCCCCAGTTCCACATCCACCAGGGGGTGGACTCCGATGGCGCGGGTCAGCACATGTTTGTGTGCGGCGCGCATGGCTTCGGCATCGGTCAGCAATCCGGAGCGCACCTGCTCGTGCACCAGGGAATGGTCTTGGGTGAGCAACCGAATCGCCTGGTCACGGATGAGGTAGAGCCGGCTGTCTCCGACATGGGCGATCGACACCATCGACTCCGTAAGCCAGGCGGCGACCACCGTCGTGCCCATTCCGGCATAGGCCGGGTGGTGCGTGGCCTCTTGATGGACTTGGTGATTGGCCAGCTTCACGGCACTGGCCAAGCAGTTCGTTGCGGTCGACCACTCAGGCCGGACGCTGCCGACGAGCGGCAACGTCGGATCGGCGGTGGCTGCGGCCAGGTGTTGCGGGATCAGCGCCACGGTACGGCTGCTGGCGACTTCTCCTGCTCGATGCCCACCCATGCCGTCGCAGACAAGAAACAGGCCGGTGGCGGGATCGGCATGAAAGCAGTCTTCATTGTGGTGCCGGATGAGCCCGATATCCGAGGCGGCTCCATGTGTGATGTGCCAGGCATGCATGGCGGCATTATCTCGGCATGACCTGGAAGATGTCGCGGAGGTCTTGCGCCATGTCGCTCGCATGACGGTAGCGATTCGGAATCTCCTTCTGGAGAGCCCGATCCAGGATGCTTTGGACGCGTGTCGGCAAGTCTTGACGGTACTTCAGAAGCGGCGCATGCGGGGCCTTGGTGATGCGTGTCACGAGCGCGGGCATGTTGTCGGCGTCGAACGGTCGTTCCCCGGTCAACAGCTCGAACAGCACGACGCCGAGCGAAAACACATCGGAGCGGCCGTCCACCTCCCTTCCGGTTGCCTGCTCCGGCGACATATAGCGCGGCGTGCCGACGATCAGACTGGGGTGGGTTTTCGATGCGCTGGCCATTTTGGCGATCCCGAAGTCCATCACCTTCACCACGCGCTGCTTCAGGATCATGATGTTCGGGGGTTTGACGTCTCGATGGACGACGCCTTGGCCATGCGCATAGTCAAGCGCGTCGGCCACGGACGCCACGATCTGCAGCACCTGTTTGGAGGGGAGTAACGTCGATTTCTGACAATAGCAGCTGAGCAGCGTGCCTTCGAGGTACTCCATGGCAATGAAGGCCAGGCCGTCCTGCTCACCGGCGTCGTACACGGTGACGATGTTAGGATGGGACAGGCGCCCGGTCGATTCCGCTTCGCGAAAAAAGCGTTCACGAAACTCTTTGAGCTCCTCCGCGCTGTCGATGTCATCCAGGCGCATGGTTTTGATGGCGACGAACCGTTGAATCGTGGGGTCCTTGCCCAGATACACCACGCCCATCGCGCCGCGTCCCAATTCCTTCATGACCTGATAGCGACCCAGCGTGGCGGGCGCACTCCCGCCGTTCCGGACAGCGGCTGCTCCAACTTGGCGGGCCGGCGCGGGCTCGGCGGCGGCCGATGTTGCCGGTGCCTGGTGTGTCGGCACCGCAGTCGGTTTTGTCTGGCGGCGTGGGCGTCGCGTGAAGGCCTGGGTTAAGGCATCGACATGTCGAACCCAGGCAAACGTCAGCCAGGTGGCCGCGCCGATGAGACCGCCCGTCACCAGCCAGTTGTAGAGCGGCTGCTTCGGCGGGCCGAGCACCGGGATGCCGTGGGCTTCGTAGGCCTGTGAGGCGATGAGGACGATCAGTAACAACGCGGAAGGAAACAGCATGGCGCGGACGAACGTTTGGCCTCTGCCGTTGTCGCGCAGGTCGTCTCTGGCTCGAGTGGCGACGCCCCAGACCATGAGCAGGCAGATGCCGTCGGCGATGAATTGCACGATCTGCGAGACATTCATGCCCAGGGGGCGAATGAAGGTATGGGTAAACAGCGGGAGGGACGCCAGGAACGGTCCCACCAGAAACGCGAGGGCAATGACGATGAAATACGGGCCGATCCAGCCCCAGGATGTGCTCATGAGTTGGCGTGATGCGTCGTTGTGTCTCAGTGTAACGGAAGGTCCGGGAGTGTCAACGAAACGAGGGAATCATGCATCACTGCAGGCGCGGTGAGGCCATGCCCGGGAGGAGTGGGAGTGTCAGGCAGGGGCGACGTGCGTTAGGCGGTGGTTGCGGCTTTTTTCAGCGGATCGAGCAGTTTGTGCGAGACCTTCAATTGGCCACGTCCGATGCCGACCTCGATATCCGGCTTGGTGACACCATGAAAATCGCTGCCGCCGGTCACGAGCAAGTCACATTGTTTGGCCAGATCGAGATACTCGGTCGTCTGGCTCGGCGTATGGGTGCTGTAGTGGACTTCGATGCCTCCCAACCCGACCGTCTTGAGGTCGCGGACCAGTGTACGTAAGCCGTCGGCTGAGGTGCGAACCCAGGTCGGATGGGCGAGGACCGGGACGCCGCCTGCGTCACGAATCCATCGGACTGCGTCGACCGGTTCCGGCAATTCCCGATCGACGAAGGCCGGCCGGCCGTTGGCCAGGTAGCGGTCGAAGGCTTCCTTCGCCGAGGTCACAAACTTCTTCTCCATCAAGAGGCGGGCGATGTGTGGGCGCCCCACGGATTCTGTACCCGCCAGTGCCCGTACTTCCTCATATGTGATGGGGATGCCCAGCTCATTCAGGCGCTGCACGATGCGTGGATTGCGCAGATGACGACTGTCACGCAGCGTCTTCAGGCGTTGCGCCAGCAGGGGATCGGTCCAATCCAGGAAATAGCCGAGGATGTGGATCTCGCTCTCGCCGAGGCGTGAACTGATTTCGACGCCCGGCACGACCTCGATGCCAAGTTCGTGTCCGATCGCCGTCGCTTCAGGAATGCCGTCGACGATGTCGTGGTCGGTGATCGCCAACGCGGCGACACCGGCCTGTTTGGCGAAGTCCATGACCTCACGCGTGGAGAAGCTGCCGTCCGAATGGGTCGTGTGGAGATGAAGGTCGATACGGCTCATGTTGTCTCGGGCCCCGCTTTCTGCGCGACGAGTCGCACGGTATAACTCGGTCCGCTGCCCTGGCCCCCGTCGTGTTCGCCCTCGTCATAGTGCAGCACACGTAGCGGAGACGTGAGGCGAAGGAGTTCGTTCGGTGCCAGGCAGAATTCCCATCGGCGTGGATGGCGATGGCGGAAGTAATTGTCGATGGTGAAGGTTTCGTAGATGAGCATGCCGTTCGGTTTCAGCGCGTCGATGAGCGACGGAAACAGGGGACGGTGCAAGTAATAGGAGACAATGACCGCATCGTAACAGGCCTGGCCAAGGCTCGGTGGGCGATCGGGGTCGGCTTCCAAGTCTAGGACACGTGTCGTCAGTCCGGAAAGATGTCTGACCTTCGCGGCTGCGCCCAGTTCGGCCAGTGCCTCCGCATCCCGGTCGATGGCTTCAACCTGTGATCCCTGTGAGAGGAGATACAGGGTATTGCGGCCTCGGCCTGCTGCGACATCCAGAATGTGGCCTTTGGGGATGCGCCCGAGTTGCTCGACAAGGAACGGCAAGGGCATCGGCTGCGTCGGTGGCGGCGCGCTGCGCGTGCGCTCGAATCGGACCCCGACCGATCCGGCCACCATGGCCAGCGGGGCGTGCAGTTTGCGAATCCACATGCGGAGATGTGTAACGGGGAATTCAGCGAACAACATGTCGACCAACTGCTCGGCGAGGGTTTCGAGGAGTTGGCAGGTGCGGCTGGCGCCCAGGGCCACCACGCGGTCGGCCACGCGCGCGTAGTCGATGGTGTCGTCGAGGCGGTCCGACAGGCCTGCCGGCTCCACCGCCGCGTCCAATTCAAGATCAACGGCGATCAACTGGGGTTTCCGGCGTTCCTCCTCAGTGACGCCGCAGCGGCCGTAAAACTCCAAGCGTTCGATGATGATGCGCGCAGCCATGACGCATTGTCATGGATGGGCTTTTGGACTGTCAAGCAAGGCGGGAGGACGTGAAAGGGCAAACGGGAAACGTGAAAGGTACCTGCGGAAACTATCCCGGAGTATTCATGAATACCGTGGCGAGACGTTTGGCAAGGCCGTTAGCCGGCGAGAGAAGCCGACGGAGTGAGGCAGCCATGGCGGCCGGGGCAAGTTGTACCCTCAGTTCCTGCGCGGCACGAAGGCCCACGACGTGGAGCAGTTCCCGCACTTGATTCGCGATCGGTTGCGCGGGGGAGGCGAGGCGCAGCTGCTTCAGCTCCGATCGATAGAGCTTGCGGCGTCGCCAGGTGGCGTGAATGGCGATGGAGGCGGCGAAGGTGAGCAACAGGGGATTCGGTGTCATGGAAAACAACCATCGCCACCATTCGTACAGTGCCAGCAACGCCAGACAGAGCGGGAGCGACAACGCGTCACCCCATGCGCATTGCAGGGCGCGGATCTGTTCGTCGACGGGTTGGCCGTTCGGGCGGCGGGGCGTCCATTGCAGCGGCGCGCGGCGGTTTTTCGAACTGAACAATCGAGCGGGGCGGAACATTCCGGATACCTCCTGTCGTGAACAACAAGGTTGTCAGGAGACATTCTAGGACAGGTCGGTCGAACGGGATAGCAAAGAGCGAATTTCTGCAGGCGCCGACTCAGTAGTTTTGCCGGGATGCAAGGCATGCTGAACCGGTCGCCGGAGAACGGGACGGGCGGGCAGCGCCGCAATGGTGTGAAGCGGTGACTCAGGGCAGCCGGTGCAGGACGCCTTCCGCGACGACGGCGTTCGGATCGCCGCCCACCATCATGTCCTTGTCGCCGAAGTGGCTGGCCGTGCGTGTCGTGATCCGCAGCTTCAGTCCCTGCGGCACGAGGGTGTATTCGAATAGGGCCGCTTCCTGCTGTTGGTCCAGATAGCCCTGACTCGCGCGCTCGAAGGAGCCGGTGATCCCCACTGTCAATCGTCCCGGGCCCTTCTCTACACGTTCCACGACCATCCGTTGCACGCCGCCACCCGACGGGACGTATTCCACCGATTGACCCACGTGGGACAGCTCCACGTGCCGCGTGAGTCCCTTGTTGTTGGTGTACGAATAGAGGGGAAAGCCCTGCGGACTGAAATCGATCTGGACCTCAGCCTGGCTGCCGTCGGCGCTGCTGAGCAGCCCTTTCCAGACACCGGACATGTCCGCCGCATACAGAAGGACGGAGCACGCCAGCACGACGACCGTCATGGCGAGTGTCACGAGAGACTTGCCGATCATGAGCCTGACCTCCCAGAGCCATCTCACAGGGAACGCCGCGCTTCTTCCTCAGACACTGAACGGTTGCTGTCGTAGAAATTTCGCGACGGCTCCCAGCGTGAACAGATTGGGTGTCTGGCTGGCCGGTAATTCGGCCCGGACGGCCGCGTGGAACTTGGCGTAGTTCCCGCGATACGTGCCATGGTTCCAGACGTTCAGCACCTGTTCGGTGAAGGCGCCGTTGTGCTCGCCGTCCATCGAGGTCTGGTTGTCCTGGCAGCCCGAGATCAGGATCACGGAGGCTTTGAAGTTTTTGGCGATCGCCGTCAAACGCGGACTCACGGCCAGTTGCGCCAGCACACTGTCCGGATCCACGGCCGCCTTGCCCGCCACTTTGGCCACGTCCCGCTGGACCTTGTCGTAAAACTGCTGGTGCTCGCGATAGGTGCGGAGGGCAACGGCAGGCGGCATCATCTTCGAACGGCTGGCCGGGGCGGCGCCAACGGGGGTTCGTGGCCTGGCGCGGGTCACGGTGCCGCTGTGGCAGCTGTCGGAGAACACCAGAATGCGCACGCCCGCCGCGAAGCGACTGAGTTCAAGGTACAACTCGTCGTCGATCAATTGGCCGTCGAAGAGACACCAGGTTTCATCCTGTTTGTCCGTTTCTTCGCCTGTGACATCGGGCACCTGTCCGCCGTGTCCGGAATAGGTGAGAAAGAAAAGGTCGCCCTTCTTCAGCTGCTTCACCGCTTTTCGCATCGCGGCCAGCGTTTTCGCGCGGGTGCCTTGCTTGGTGAGCAGCACCGTGGACTTCATGCCCTGCGATTTGGCGATGGCCGCCATGTCCTTGGCGTCGAACTCGCAAGCCGTCAGGTCGCCGCTCCATCCCCCATAGGCGGAGGGGCTCACCGCATTGAGGCCGATGTGCAGCGACAGTGCCTTCGGTTTGCTGACGGATGATGATGTGGTGTTGGCCATGGGTCCCTCCTTGGTCGACCGGATCGATGTCGTGCGGCTACGTGGAAATAATAGCGAATGATGGGCGGTACGGTAATCGTTACGACGACATCTGTCAACGGAGTCGCGTGGAAAATACGGGTATTTCATGCAAGGGCATCCCGCGATGTCGACGAACTCGATGGCGTCTTCTCCCCTTGCCCTGACCGCCCGCCGCAGACCCAGCCTGATTCGCAAAGAAAAATAATTTTTGGCTCGCCCTGAACTGTGACCCCGGATGTCACACCGCAGTGGTAGGGTCGGGGGCAACGAACCGTGGAGTGCTGATGGACTATGGCTGATGGTCCGAGGGGGAGGCAGTGACGCGGCGCTCGGCCTCCCCGGAAGGGTCAATGCTCAGTGCTCAATGTTTGATCGAACATTCATCATTGAAAATCCACCATGGGTCCGCAATGCGAGGCACGTTTCACGAGAGCGGCCCTAGGTATTTGCCTGGTGCGAAATGGCCTATTTCTCGCGGGACGCGCGTCCTGGTTCTTGCTACAGTGCGCTGCCGATCGGAGGACCGCATGGCGTGGAATGACGAAGCGCGGGTCAGGTGCCGGTTCGCATTCACCTGTCCGCAGCAATGGAGCAAGCTGCAGCCGACGGAGCAGCACGATGTGCGGCATTGTGCTGCATGCAACCGCAATGTACACCTCGCGCTGTCGGAGGCAGACGCGCGGCGACACAGCGACGAAGGCCGATGCATCGCAGTGCCGGTGGCGCGGGAGGATGAGGCAGCCGATCCTGATGAGTCGTGCTGGGTGGTGGGGCTGATGGAGCAGCCGTATGACGCAGAGAAGGAAGAGTAGGCCTTTTCAGATGAATACAGGATGTTGTCGGTGATGAACAACGTTCTGCGAAATCTTTGGGCCAAAACGTCTCGCGATCAGGACGAACGATGGCATCCGCTTATTCTCCACATGCTGGATGTTGCTGCAAGTGCAGAGGCCATTCTGCTTCGTGAGCCCGATTCGACTCGTAGGAGGATGGGCGCAATATTAGGGCTGGAGTGGGAGGAAGCCAGGCCGTGGTTATTGCTCCTCATAGCCTGTCATGACTTGGGAAAGGGTTGTCCTGGGTTCCAATGCAAGTGGAAGAATCTGTCCGGGCTGGATTCAGGAAGAAGCCCGAATACCGACATCAATCATGCCTTTGTCAGTCAAATCGCCTTGGCTGAATGGCTTCAGCAGCAACACTGGCCATATGACTTGTCTGACTTAGTCGCTGATGCAGTGGGGTGTCACCATGGAGAGCGAGCTTCTCCAAGCATGCTCAATGACTTGACGGGCAACAGGCGGGCTATCGGAAAACCTGAGTGGAGTGATGTGCGTCGGGGATTAATTGAAAGCCTTAGAGAGGTCCTTAAACCGACAATTGCTCCCACAAAAGGCAATCTGTCCGGCCCTGACTTCATGCTGTTGTCTGGGCTTACAAGTTTTGCCGATTGGATTGGGTCGAACGAGGAGTGGTTTGCCTTCGGAACTCCTCATGACTGCGGCGATTTGAACGCGTGGTTCGAATCTCGAAGCGTTTGTGCTGAGCACGCTCTGAATGCAATCGGATGGGGATCAAGAACGCCACTTGGTAAAGAGTCAAAGCCCTTTCGGGAGGTATTTGGTTTTTCCCCTCGCCCGTTACAGCAGGCGGTTGCCGAAGCACTCGCGGATCTGACAGCCCCGGCCATTTTATTGCTGGAAGCACCCATGGGCGAGGGCAAGACGGAGGCAGCGTTCTTTGCCCATCTAGAGTTACAGAGGAAGTTTGGGCATCGCGGTCTCTATGTCGCCTTACCGACCAAAGCTACGGGCAATGCGATGTTCACCCGAACTCTCAAGTTTCTGCGTGACCAAGGAGTCAATCGAAGGCTCGATCTGCAATTAGTACATGGTGGCGCATTACTTAACGATACATTTCAGAAGTTGAAAGTGTCCGGCATCTGGGATGAGAAAGAGGGGCAGGTACGGGCTGGAGAATGGTTCACGAATAAAAAGCGGGCGCTACTTTCTGAATATGGAGTGGGAACGGTAGACCAGGTGCTGTTGCCTATTCTGCCGGTGCGACACAACTTCGTCCGTCTCTGGGGTCTTGCGAATCGCGTGGTTGTCTTCGATGAAATCCATGCCTATGATGCCTATACTGGCACTCTCTTAATTCACCTGCTCCGCTGGCTCCTGGCGCTCGGCTCCTCAGTGGTCTTACTCTCAGCCACTCTTCCACCCTCGATTCGTCGAAAGTTGGCCTCGGTTGTAAGTAAGACAATGTCTGCCCAAGAGGTGTCATACCCTCGGCTCACCGTCTTCCAGCAAGGTGAGTCAGTATTCCAGAAGCATTTTCAGGCTGATCCGGCGCGCCGCCAGACAGTGCGCTTGCAAGCCATCGCTCCAGATCTATCCGATATCCGTGTTGCACTAGAGTCGCATCTCACTCAGGGCGGAATGGGGCTGGCGTTGTTGAATACGGTGCAGCGGGCCCAAGACGTATACCGGCTGTTTCCCGCTGGTGAGCCGTTGATGCGCGAGGGGCACCGAGTCGGCAAGCGTCTGTCAGACGGAACGGAAGTATTCCTGTTCCATGCTCGTTTCCCAGCAGACAGGCGGCAACAGCGGGAAGAGCAGGCCTTGAAGTCGTTCGGGAGGCTGGGGGCACGGAGTGGTAGGAAGATCCTTATTGCCACTCAAGTAGCAGAGCAGAGCCTTGATTTAGATTTCGATATGATTGTAACCGACTTGGCGCCTATCGACCTCGTCCTTCAACGTGCGGGGCGTTTGTGGAGGCATGCGAGGACAACCAGGTCTGTTTCCGAGCCGATGCTTCTGGTAGCTGGGTTACTAAGCGACGAACCACCTTCCTTCGGGAAACCTCTCTGGTGGGGTTCTGTCTATCATGAGGACATCCTGTTGCGTACATGGAGTCTGTTACGGGGGAAACAGCACCTCACGCTTCCGGATGAAATCGATGTGCTCGTGGAATCCGTGTATGAAGAGAAGGTGGATGTGCCTGAGTCGCTGAAGGAGAGATTGGATAAAGCCTTGATGGGCAGTGATGGAAAGACTATTGCACGCACGGGACAGGCAAATCAGGCCATCATTGGTTTGCCCGATGATGCTTCGTGGAATGATCCGGCGAGGTTCGTGCTCTACGATGAAGATGAGCCAGGCATTCATCGAGCCCTCATGGCGCAGACAAGACTTGGCGAGGATTCGATTATCGCGATTCCTTTGTTGGCTGATGACGGCTTTGAGTCTAAGACCACACCGGATTTCGCGCAATCCAAAGAATGGTTCTTGCGGGGTGTGAATCTTACGAGAATGGCTGTGGTCCAGAGACTCAAAAAAATGGGAGTGCCAGAAGGTTGGAAGGAATCACCGCTCTTGCGCAGTTGCTTCCCGCTGTTCTTGCACGCTGATGGGCGTTGGGAGGAAGACGCGACCGTGCGACTCGATGACGATTTAGGGATCGTATACGAACCAAAGGAGACAGAATGAGCCGCTTCAACCTCATTGACGAAAAGTGGATTCCGGTTCGATTCCTTAGTGGGAGCCGAGGCGAACTGGGCATTCAAGATGTCCTGCTGCGGGCCAAGGACATTGCCGCGATCGAAGACCCGTCGCCGTTGGTAGTAGCAGCGTTGCATCGATTTCTGCTCGCGGTGCTGTATCGGGCGCTGGAGGGACCAACGGACATCGACCAAGCTAAAGATTTATTTAAGAGCGGCTTGCCGAGCGACAAGGTCACAGCCTACCTGGCCAAGTGGCGGGATCGATTCTGGCTGTTTGATGAGACACGTCCCTTTGGGCAGGTTCCAACCTTTGAGCCGAACATATGGAGATCCTGGACAGTGCTTGCGGCCGAGCATAATGCCGACAATGCCAAGGTGTTGTTCGATCATGTGGATGTAGGGGCACCTGGCGCCATTTCAGAAGCTGCGGCTGCACGCTGGATTCTGGCCACCCAAACTTTTTCTGTAAGTTGTGGAAAAAGTGAACTTTCACATACTGGCACAGCACCTTCAGCTACGGCTGCAATAGTTCTACCGCTCGGAAATGATCTTGAGGATACCCTTCTGTTTTCTCTCATCCCCGAGAACCGAGAAGTTGCCGCTATGGATCTTCCTTTGTGGGAGAGAGAGCCTGAATCAGTGAAGACGTTGAAGGATGGAGTAAAGCGCCCTGCAAATGGTTTTGCCGACCGGTATACCTGGCGAACTCGAGCTATTGTCTTGATGAAGAATGATTCGGGTAGGGTCGATCAGCTTGGTTTTGCCTCTGGGGTTGGAGATTCTTCTAAGGGCCAGATAGATCCTATGCTGGCTTACAGGATTGATGACAAGAATGGAAAGTTGCCAATCCAATTTCGAGACCGGGGTCTATGGCGGGATTTTGATTCGTTGCTGCCTGACTCGTCGCATCTAGGTCCGCTAGTTATAGAACATGCTATTGCGATAACTCGACTCAACCCGAAACGTTTCCCGCGATCCATGATGGTTCTCGGCCAGGCGAACAACAAGGCAAAGATCGAGTACTGGCGCATGGAGCGGTTTGTATTACCTGAAGCGTTAGGTGGAGACCGATTCATCCGAACGGAAATCAAGCAGCTCCTTCATGAAGCAGAAGATGCACAAAGATCTCTCTGGTTAGCCTCTCGATCCTACGCGCGACATATTCTAGGTCGAGGGGAGCGAGAACCAGACAAGAACGACGTCAAGAAATTCGTAACGCAGATCACAGCAAATTCCTGGTACTGGTCCACTCTTGAATCGAATTTTCACGAGATCCTACGCGAATACACTCGGGAGCGAGACTCCGGGGACATCCGTTGCCAGTGGCTCATCTCAGTCCGGGCTGTCCTTAAACAGGCATGGGAACAGCATCGCAATTCGGTTTCAATGGGCGATGCCTGGGCTATCCGGGCGCTGGTAAAGGCCGAATGGCCGATACGAGCCAAGCTACGAGAACTCGATGAGGAAATCCTCAAACTTACACCGGCGATGGAGGAAGCATGAGGAGATTTATTGAATGGCTGGAAGGCCTCAATCAGAAAGATACCAAGGTGAGAGCCGTATTACGGCGTAGCCTTGCGTTTGATCCGGGAGCGTTTCCACCCGCGTATCCCTATGTCGAACCCTTTGTGCGGAATGAGAGCGATGAATGGAAGCGGGAGATGCACTATTTGGTTGCCGGCCTTTGGGCTGCACATTGGCGGGAAGGACATGCAGAAGTTCCGACGACTATTGGAAAGGCCTGTGCCGCTCACCAAGCGGCAAGTGATTCCACCAGCACAGAGCGCCGGTTCATCACATTGCTCGATTCGAGCAGTGATGAGTTGCCCCACCGTCTTCGACAGGTAATTACGCTACTCAAAGATTACTCCATCGATTTTGAGGCGCTGCTGACAGGTCTTGTTTATTGGAACGATGGTCAAAAACGAACCCAGAACGGCTGGGCTCGAGATTTCTACAGAAATCTGCAAGACGACACAGAAACAGAAGCAGAATCCGTTACCGAGGAGGAGCAGCCAGCATGAAGACCTTGATCGAAATTCACGCCTTGCAAAACTTTGCCCCATCGAATCTCAACCGCGACGATACCGGCGCTCCCAAAGACGCCTGGTTTGGTGGTAGTCGCCGTGCGCGCGTCTCCAGCCAGTGTCTCAAGCGGGCGGTGCGCCAACACTTCAAGGGATTGGTGGAGAATGGGGGGCTGGCCTCAGATGATTTGGCTCGTCGTACTAAACGTATCCTTGAGCGAATAACCGAATATCTTGTCGCGAAAGGGCACAGTGAAGCTGAGGCTGACGAGAAAACGCGTCAGGCCCTTGCCGCAGTGGAGCTTTCCATTAAGGAGGATGGGAAAAGCGAGTATCTAGTGTTTTTAGGAGAGCGAGAAATCGCCAGCGTTGCCGATATCATCCATGAGAAATGGCAGTCCATTAGCCCAAACAATGCCTCTCCTGTAGCGGGAAAGAAGGCCGGAAAAGCTAAGAAGCAGGCTGCTCAAGGCGCTGATCCTGAACTGAAAAAGGCGCTCGACAAAGTATTTAACGGCGGCAAGGCCGTCGATGTCGCCCTTTTCGGGCGCATGCTTGCCGACATGCCGGAGAAGAATCAGCACGCGGCTTGCCAGGTGGCCCATGCGATTTCGACCCATGCAGTTGAGCGGGAGTTCGACTTCTATACGGCTGTGGACGATTTGAAGCCTGAAGACACGGCTGGCGCAGATATGATGGGCACGGTGGAGTTCAATTCAGCCTGTTTCTATCGGTATGCCGTAGTAGATTGGGACGGGCTGGTGAAGAATCTTCAGGAGGATACCGACCTTGCGGAGAAAGGGTTGAGGGCATTTCTGGAAGGCTTCGTTGTTGCCGAACCGACCGGCAAACAGAATACCTTTGCGGCACACAACCAACCAGAATTCGTGGCGGTGTCCGTTCGTCGTAATACTGCGCCGTCAAACCTTGCTAACGCCTTTGAAACGGCTCTTCGCGTCCGCAAGGAGGAATCGCTTACCCAGGTGTCCGCAGAGAAGCTGGTCGACAAAGCAAAGAAGCTACGCGCAGCCTATGGAAACGCAGGACAAACCTTCGTGTTGAATCTCACGGAGACCAAACTCGATGGCTTTGGGATCTCGGTGAACAGCTTGAAGGAATTACTGGAGAAAAGTCTCGCTGCCGTGAAGGAGTAACTCATGCCCACTCTGTTGCTACGGCTTGTCGGTCCCATGCAGTCATGGGGTACAACCAGTCGTTTTGACCAACGCGATACGGGGAAGGAGCCCAGCAAGTCCGGTGTCGTTGGTCTACTGGCCGCTGCATTGGGGATCGATCGTGAGAATTGGATTGATCTGGAGCCTCTCACGCATTTGACCTTGGGTGTTCGCCATGATAGGCCGGGCATGCCAAAGCGGGATTACCAGACTGCCCAGCACATCATTTCAGCTGACAGGTCTAAGATTCATGAAACGGCTGTAACGACACGAGACTATCTGGCGGACGCAGCTTTTTTAGTCGGAGTGGGAGCTGAGAACGTTGCGTTGCTGGGAAGCCTCCATGCTGCGCTGCGTAATCCTGTCTGGCCTCTGGCTCTTGGCCGGAAATCCTATGTGCCATCCGAAGCTATTTGGATGGCGGACGCAATGCAGGATATGCCGTTGCGCGAAGCATTGGCTCGGTATCCCTGGATTGCCACACGCCGGAAATGGGAAGCGCTACCTGAGCAGCTTCTGATGTCTCTGGAGTCAGAGGATGGTTCGGGCGTGCTTCGAATGGATCAACCATTGTCCTCGTTTGCCGAGCGGCGCTTTGGCGCGCGGTTTGTCCGCTCGGAGTGGATTCCCTTTCCTCAGGGGGGTGGCCCATGTTTCTCCATAGAATCTATCTAGACCCACGTTGCCGTGAAGCCCGCCGCGACTTGGCCGATCCGTATCAACTGCATTCCACGCTCTGCCGCGCGTTTAGCCGGCCAGAGCACAAATGTCCTGAAGGCGAAGTGTTGTGGCGACTTGAGCCGGAAGTTGGGTCGGACGGGTATCCACGGTTGCTTGTGCAAAGCCGCACGGCCCCAGACTGGGATGGCATTGGCGTGAGGGGATGGCTTGCACAGGCGGATGCTCCTATTGATCTGCAGAACCGATTGAAGCTTGATGCGCTCAGACCTGGCCAGCGGTATCGGTTTCGGCTCAGAGCCAACCCCTGTGTGAGTCGCAATGGGAAGCGGCTAGGCTTGCTCCAACTCGTCGAACAGGAGCAGTGGATTCAGCGAAAAGGGCAGGCACACGGATTTGTGCTTCCTCAGCTTCCCTCGTTTGTTGGATCAGAACAGCAAGAGCCGCGCCTCGATGTGGCAGTCTCGCAAGAGCGGATGCTAAGCGGTATGCAACATCATGGAAATAGGATTCGGATTTTTTCGGTGTTGTACGACGGCTTGCTGACGGTGATCGATCCGGACGCATTTGTGAAGGTGCTGCATACGGGTATCGGGCATGGCAAAGCATTGGGACTTGGGCTTCTATCGGTGGCGCCGATAGCATGAGGAAAATGGGATTGGAGCCGTCGCATGGCTGACATTCTGCCGCCGTTGAAACCGATCCCGATTAAAGAGCGTTTGTCCGTGCTCTACATCGAGTACGGCCATCTTGATGTCTTGGATGGGGCGTTTGTCGTCGTCGACAAGAACGGAGTGCGCACACACATTCCCGTCGGCGGGGTGGTGTGCTTGATGCTGGAACCGGGCACGCGGGTCTCTCACGCCGCCTGTGCGCTGGCGGCTCGCGTCGGAACATTGTTGGTATGGATCGGGGAGGCGGGGGTGCGGCTGTATTCGGCAGGCCAGCCCGGCGGTGCGCGGGCAGATCGTCTGCTGTATCAGGCGAAGCTTGCCCTCGACGATGAATTGCGGCTGAAAGTTGTGCGTAAAATGTACGCGCTGCGATTTGGCGAGGAGCCACCCCAACGCCGCTCGGTTGAGCAGTTGCGAGGGATCGAGGGGGCTCGTGTTCGGGAGATGTACAAGCGCGTGGCGGCGCAAGCCGGCGTGCAATGGAAGGCTCGGAACTATGATGTCGAAGATTGGGATCAGGGCGATATCGCAAACCGTTGCCTCTCGGCCGCAACCGCGTGTTTGTACGGCGTCACAGAAGCGGCGGTATTGGCAGCAGGGTATGCTCCAGCAATCGGGTTTATTCACACCGGCAAACCGCTCTCGTTCGTCTATGATGTGGCGGACATCTACAAGTTTGAGACGGTCGTGCCCTTGGCATTCCGGATCGCGGCGAAAAATCCCCCGAATGCTGAACAGCAGGTGCGCTTGGCCTGTCGAGATAGATTCCGTGAAACCAAGTTGTTAGAGCGCATCATCCCGGGCATTGAGGAGATGCTGGCTGCGGGAGAAATTCCTCGCCCTACGCCGTTCGAAGAGCAAGTGCTTCCGGCTATTCCGAATCAGGACAACATCGGCGATGCTGGTCATCGTACTTGAGAATGCGCCGCCGCGGTTGCGCGGGCGACTGGCAGTCTGGCTCTTGGAAATCCGGGCAGGGGTGTACGTCGGTAACTATTCGGTTAAGGTGCGGGAGCATGTGTGGAGCCAAGTCGAAGCCGGAATTGGAGAAGGCAATGCTGTCATGGCCTGGCGTAGCAATAACGAAGCGGGATTTGATTTTGTGACGCTTGGCACGAATCGTCGAATTCCAGTGGAGCTGGACGGCGCAAAACTTGTTAGTTTCCTGCCTGAAAGTGGAAGCGCGCCGGAGTCCTCGCAGCCCTCTTCGTAAGATCTCCAGGTTGTGAATGTGGTCGGTAGATTTTAGGGACGTGAAATTGTCCTGGTGCATCAATATTTTGTAGGAAGTGTGTTCCCCGCGCGAGTGGGGATGAACCGATGATGATACGGATCTGGATTTCAAAATCACAGTGTTCCCCGCGCGAGTGGGGATGAACCGGGGCTGGATCTTCGTGGGGAGATTTCCCTACTGGTGTTCCCCGCGCGAGTGGGGATGAACCGGCCTTGACCTATACCTTTTCATATACGCCGCCGTGTTCCCCGCGCGAGTGGGGATGAACCGCATGAGGCGATCCGGTGGCAATCTGGCTATATGTGTTCCCCGCGCGAGTGGGGATGAACCGGCATTTACCGGATCAATGATGAAGGCAACGCCGTGTTCCCCGCGCGAGTGGGGATGAACCGATACCACCACGCATCTCGGCATCTATCACAACGTGTTCCCCGCGCGAGTGGGGATGAACCGCCGTTTGTTTTCTTTCCTGAGTGCGTCCGACTGTGTTCCCCGCGCGAGTGGGGATGAACCGGTGCCAGCCGGGAAGCAAAGCATGTCGCCGAGGTGTTCCCCGCGCGAGTGGGGATGAACCGCCGCCAGAAAAGAATCCCACGATGAAGCAGACGTGTTCCCCGCGCGAGTGGGGATGAACCGTTGCAGGCCCCCGGAATGTTAGGCCACGCAGAGTGTTCCCCGCGCGAGTGGGGATGAACCGACCGCCGTGGAACTGCCACGTGAGCCGTTATCGTGTTCCCCGCGCGAGTGGGGATGAACCGGGCATCCACTCCGGCGCCATGCTGCCATCCGGCGTGTTCCCCGCGCGAGTGGGGATGAACCGCCATCGACTACTTCTCGTCCATCTTCCGTCAAGTGTTCCCCGCGCGAGTGGGGATGAACCGATACCGGTTGAGTCGCTGGCAATGGTGACGCGGTGTTCCCCGCGCGAGTGGGGATGAACCGTCCTGGTCGTCCACAATCCTCAACATAATGTCGTGTTCCCCGCGCGAGTGGGGATGAACCGGTGGCTTCGAACTCGGCACGCCGGGTGATGGAGTGTTCCCCGCGCGAGTGGGGATGAACCGGCACGTATGGCAGTGGGCACTCCGGCGCCATCGTGTTCCCCGCGCGAGTGGGGATGAACCGGAGAGACCCTATGTTGTTAGAGCGATTACTGAGTGTTCCCCGCGCGAGTGGGGATGAACCGTCTCACGATTTTGAGGTGTTTTGGGGGGATACGTGTTCCCCGCGCGAGTGGGGATGAACCGCCCTTCCTTGCCAAAGATGGGGCGTTTATCTAGTGTTCCCCGCGCGAGTGGGGATGAACCGCCCCTCATGTTGCTGCGTTTTACGTGGAGCACGTGTTCCCCGCGCGAGTGGGGATGAACCGTATGCGGATGATCAATCGGTGTTTGGTTTAGGGTGTTCCCCGCGCGAGTGGGGATGAACCGACCCCATGGTGACCAGCACGCTCGTAGCCAACGTGTTCCCCGCGCGAGTGGGGATGAACCGGATCGCAGCCTGGAGCCAACGCTTGTGAAACAGTGTTCCCCGCGCGAGTGGGGATGAACCGATTTCCCCCATCGCTTCAGCGGAATAGCCCGCGTGTTCCCCGCGCGAGTGGGGATGAACCGGTTGGCGCACGGTACGTATTAAAAATGGCCGCGTGTTCCCCGCGCGAGTGGGGATGAACCGGCCACGGTCACTTCGGTTTTAATCAACCCACCGTGTTCCCCGCGCGAGTGGGGATGAACCGGCGGTTGGCTGGGGTAGTGATGGCGCGATCCGGTGTTCCCCGCGCGAGTGGGGATGAACCGTCCTTGATGAGCGAGTCGGAGATCGATTTATCCGTGTTCCCCGCGCGAGTGGGGATGAACCGCGATGGATCAGTTCGAGAAGCGGCCAGCCAACGTGTTCCCCGCGCGAGTGGGGATGAACCGCGGCTTCATTTTCCATGGCGCCTCACTCATGCGTGTTCCCCGCGCGAGTGGGGATGAACCGACCGACCTGCTCCCCACAGGCTTTGAGGTAGAGTGTTCCCCGCGCGAGTGGGGATGAACCGTCATGTTCTAGTTCAATGGCTTCCTGTGAGTAGTGTTCCCCGCGCGAGTGGGGATGAACCGCCCACCTTCATTGACTGGAAGGTCAAGAACAAGTGTTCCCCGCGCGAGTGGGGATGAACCGTTGTTCTCCGCTTTCCCGTTAGTCGTGTCCACGTGTTCCCCGCGCGAGTGGGGATGAACCGCGCACGACGACCACCGCACGGCGCTCGCCGATGTGTTCCCCGCGCGAGTGGGGATGAACCGTTGGTGAGTTGATCGATCAGCTGAAATATGATGTGTTCCCCGCGCGAGTGGGGATGAACCGGCGGCCTACAACTACCTAGCCGCCCACCCTGGGTGTTCCCCGCGCGAGTGGGGATGAACCGACAACTATCAGGGCATCCGCACCGGCCAGCGCGTGTTCCCCGCGCGAGTGGGGATGAACCGCTGCAACGCGCTTCTGGCCCTCTTCTGGCTCGGTGTTCCCCGCGCGAGTGGGGATGAACCGTGGACCTCCTCTGGAATCACGATCCGGTGGAAAGTGTTCCCCGCGCGAGTGGGGATGAACCGGGCTGTGGGCTTATGATCGACCCACGCCACCCGTGTTCCCCGCGCGAGTGGGGATGAACCGCGCACCGCCTTGATACGCCGACCGCGCGACGCGTGTTCCCCGCGCGAGTGGGGATGAACCGCCAGCGGGATTATGGGACCGTCCGGCGTGTTGCGTGTTCCCCGCGCGAGTGGGGATGAACCGGAGAATCGCCAGCTGATGTGCCTGCTCGACCAGTGTTCCCCGCGCGAGTGGGGATGAACCGAGGTACTGCTCGGGCTCGATGACGCCACGCTCGTGTTCCCCGCGCGAGTGGGGATGAACCGTCATCAACCTGAAATCGTAACCGAGGCACAGCGTGTTCCCCGCGCGAGTGGGGATGAACCGCCGCAAATCGTCGGCCATGCCGCCGTGTTCAAGTGTTCCCCGCGCGAGTGGGGATGAACCAGGTACATACACGGTGAGGTCAGGATTGAAGGCGTGTTCCCCGCGCGAGTGGGGATGAACCGGAGGTCACCCGAACCGATGCGATGGTGAAGGTGTGTTCCCCGCGCGAGTGGGGATGAACCGTCGCCATTCTTTCTTGCCTATCGTCATGGGTGCGTGTTCCCCGCGCGAGTGGGGATGAACCGATCCCCCCGCAGCTGTGTGATAGCCTGGTCGAGTGTTCCCCGCGCGAGTGGGGATGAACCGTCCCGACCGCCCCATGCGACAGCGCCGGAGCGGTGTTCCCCGCGCGAGTGGGGATGAACCGACTCATGGGCACAGGACCCCGAGACGGGAGAGCGTGTTCCCCGCGCGAGTGGGGATGAACCGCCGATCAGCGGCGCCGTCACCATCTCGGTGATGTGTTCCCCGCGCGAGTGGGGATGAACCGAGGGGTGGGCCGCTGTAGACGTTCCATTTCATGTGTTCCCCGCGCGAGTGGGGATGAACCGTATACCTCGGAGTGTAAAGAACGTCTACAGAAGTGTTCCCCGCGCGAGTGGGGATGAACCGAGGCGATGCGCGAGTTCAAGCCAGGTCTTGCCGTGTTCCCCGCGCGAGTGGGGATGAACCGGAGCAGCTCGACCTGCAGCGCGAGCGGTTGGAGTGTTCCCCGCGCGAGTGGGGATGAACCGATTCGTCATACATTATCAATGAACTGTATGCCGTGTTCCCCGCGCGAGTGGGGATGAACCGGTGACGTCATGTGTCACGCCGACTAGATCCCCGTGTTCCCCGCGCGAGTGGGGATGAACCGTCGACGATCTGGCGGTGCTTGGGATTCATGGCGTGTTCCCCGCGCGAGTGGGGATGAACCGGTGATATTGCGATTCCCGAGAATATTGCCCTTGTGTTCCCCGCGCGAGTGGGGATGAACCGTTGACCGTGTTCGCGCCAGTCGTCGCGATCGCGTGTTCCCCGCGCGAGTGGGGATGAACCGGACCTGCAAATCGTTTCGCCTGAGTGGATCACGTGTTCCCCGCGCGAGTGGGGATGAACCGCTCAACGAGCCGATTACTGAGGCTGAGGCGATGTGTTCCCCGCGCGAGTGGGGATGATCCGGAGACATTGGCTGATGATCTTAGAACCGCATTCTCGGATTTTGGGAGGCGAAACGCTTACTCCGGAATGGCTTAGCGAGGTCGCATCCAGCCTCGCTAGTGATAAGTAGCGTGCACATGGTCTTATGCTGCACCCAAGGAGTTCTAAAGGCGGCCGGACCAGCGTAGGTTGGTGTCAACCAAACCGGCCGAAGGCCAGCGAGGGGCTTCTACAGAGGGGATCTCAATTTCTTGAGGAGTGTTAGATCTTCGATGCTTGCGAGGTAGGTGCTGATCGCATCCTTGATATTCTCCAAGGCCTCCGCTTCGGTCTCGCCTTGTGAGACACATCCTTTTAAGGTTGAACAGGACACGACATATCCTCCTGCCTCGGGATCTGGTTCGATGACGATCGGATAGTCCATGCGGCCCTCCCTGATTCGGACAGTGCCGGTCATCATAACAGACTGCCTGATCCATGCAGGCGTTGATGGTACTGTGCCGGCCGCAATCACTTCATGCCTGTCGATGGCGACGTGAAGTGAAGAGGACGATTGATGGCGGAACGTGAGCATCCCCTCAGTGCAGTTCCAACACTTCCTCAATGGCGCGGGCGACGGTACGAAGTTGAGCGGCCGTGAGGCGGGTCAGCGGGCCTTCGATCAATCGCTGGTTGTCGATGGCTCGGAGCTGGTCCAAGAGCAGATCCGAATCTTTCCGCAGTTTGCCTTGGGCTTGGACGCGGAGTCGAAGCGGCTCCGCGTCATCGATGAGTTGAGTGGTGAGAGGAATAATCAGCGTGGAAGGGTGCCCGGCGTCAATCAACGCTTGAGCTTGGACGATGAGCACGGACCTGGTCTTTCCGGGCTCCGTCCCACGTCGGGGATTCAGGTCGGCGAGCCATATCGCGCCCCGCTTACGCATGCGGGTCGGTTTCTATGGCGTCGAACTCCGCATTGACACGCAGGCTTTCGCCGCGCACCTTGCGCGAGGCTTGGGTGAGACGATCCGCTCGCAAGTGCCGTTCAGTTTCACAGTTCATGCGTTCCAGGGATTGCCGGATGTAGGCCGCCCTCGATAGGCGAAGCGACCGGGCATAGCGTGCGCTGTTCTTGAGCAGGTCGTCCGGCAATGTCACGGTAATGGTGCTCATCGATACCTCCCGATGCTATCGGATCGTACGATCGAAGAGCACTGTAATCGACTATGCAAGAAGCGGCAAGTCATACCGCTACACGGGAAAAGCAACCACAAAGTAGCTGGAGAATCAATTTGACCATAAGGTCGTCCTTTGCCAATTGAGATTTCAGAGCTCTTCGACGATAGCTCCCATCCCTCACGGCTCCGCTTCTTCAATGGCCTCGATTGAGTCCTTGAGCGCCGCCACGAACGCGTCCGGGGCGGCGAGTGCCTGTTCGGTCAGCTGAAATTCCGACACCAGTACTCCATCCTTATCAACGACGATCAAGCGATAGCCTTGTTTCACGGCGATGCCTTTCTCTCCGAAGTTCGTGTCAGGCTCGGATGCCCTTGACTGTGTCCCATGCTGTCAGGCTAGTGTACATGACGCAAGCCGTCCTGTGCTCGTCGTATCGGGGCGGCCGGTGATTCAGAAGTGGTGGGCCATTTCTGGTACGATGGTGACACGTGTCGAGTGACTCGATCGTGAGGAGAAAGGATGCATAGCGTGAATACAACGAAGCTTATGGCCGCCTGTCTGGTGTGTGCCCTGGTCGGTGTGCCGACCTTGTCCTTTGCGAAGGCGCGTGGTGGATCGGGGGGTGGGTTCTCCAGCGGATCGCGCGGCGGCAGTTCGTCGGGCAGCATGGGCAGCCGCGGATCGCGGACCTATCAGGACAACGGGGCCAAGCCGATCGAGCAATCGACGACGGCGCGGCCTTCCGCTACTCCTCCACCTTCCGCGGTCGGGAGTGCTTCGAGCACGTCGAGACCCGCGCCTGCGGCGCAGCCGTCCTGGATTCAACGCAATCCGTTGCTCGCCGGGATCGCCGGTGGTCTCGCGGGTACCTGGCTGGGGCACATGATTTTTGGGGCGACCGACACGAGTGCGCGCACAACTGAAGGGGCTGAAGGTGAACAGGCTGCCGCCGGAGGCGGTTCCAACGGCATGTTGTTGCTGCTGATGCTGATGGGTGGCGGCGCGCTCTGGTGGTATATGCGGTCGCGGCGCACGCCGGCGCCGAATTTTTCCGGGCTGGCTCGAACCAGTGCCGCGAGCGGCTCGCTCCTGGCTGAGTCGTCGCGCGCAGGATTCGGGACGGCGGCCGTGGAAGACGAGGAGATCACGTCGTCGGACAAGGCGGCCTTTCAGCAGGCGCTGACCGATATTCAATCCGCCTGGAGTCGTCAGGACCTGTCGGGCCTGCGCCGACTGGTGACGCCGGAAATGCTGGAGTATTTCAGCACCGGACTGGCCGAACAGGCCAGCGAGGGTGTGGCCAATCGTGTGGAAGATGTGGAGTTGGGACGGGCGGAAGTGCTGGAGTCCTGGAATGAAGGGGCGACGCGCTACGCCACCGTCAGCCTATCGTGGACTGCCCGTGACTACTCTGTCTCCCTGACGAAGCAACCGGGCGAGGCCGGTTACGTCGTGGAGGGGGATGCCGAGCGGTCGGTCAAAACGACCGAGGTCTGGACCTTCATGCGGTTCGGGAAGGGAACGTGGCTGCTGTCCGCGATTCAGCAGGCGGCCTAACAAGCTGCGCGCGGGGCGGGCCTGAGATCAAGGAATGCGGGGGCAGTCACATGAGTGGCTGCCCCCGTGGTCTTTCTGGAGCACCCGGTCTATCGCGGCTTCGCGGCAGGTCGCGCCGGATCACTCGGCGTGCTGTCGAGCGATAGAAACGTCTGCGCCTGTGAGATGGCCTCCATTAAGGCATGCCGTTCGCGGTCCGTCTCCTGCGTCGGAGGCAGGCTGTGCGCAAACTGTTCTGCTGCATCCACCAACGCCTCCAGTGCCGCTTCAATTCCAGTCGAGGCCTGTGCAGGGACGGCGGCGGCCATACGCGCCAGGGCCCGTTTCCGTCTCGGCCCGACATAGATCTGTGGGGCGGTGGGATTATCCTTTTCCAGTTCCGGTCGTCTCGATGTCGACATGCGTTGTGCGCTCCCTCAATCCAGGTATCTGTGTCGTCCCACTCTACTCGATCTTGGACGGCATTTGCACCGGAGCCGTGTCGTTGGCGGATGACTGATCGTGAGTCGATGGTTGCCGGGTGTGGCTTGGGCGTGTGGCTTGACTCCCATTTTGACCGGCTCCTATAATTCGGCGGTTTTCGAACGACAACCAACTGATTTGGCACAGAGAATGGCCGAGTTTACCCATTTCAACGAGTCGGGGCGGGCGCGGATGGTCGATGTTGGAGCGAAGGCTTCCACGGAGCGGCTTGCGACCGCACAAGCCATCGTCTTTCTTCAACCGGAAACCCTTGAAAAAATTCAGCAGGGCAAGATCGCCAAGGGCGATGTGCTCTCTGTCGCCCAGGTGGCGGGTGTCATGGGGGCCAAGAAGACTCCGGATTTGATTCCCATGTGCCATCCCATTTTGCTGACCAGCGTGGACATCTCCTTTCACGAGATCACCCAGCCGGACCATCAGGGGTGCTGCTCCATTATTATTACCGCGACGGCCAAGACGACTGGCCCGACCGGCGTGGAGATGGAAGCGATGACGGCGGCCTCGGTCGCCGCGTTAACGATTTATGACATGTGCAAGGCGGTGGACCGGGGCATGAGCTTCGGCGACATCTGCCTGTTGACGAAATCGGGCGGGAAATCCGGCACCTATCAGCGCCCGGTTCCCGTGTGAGCAGAGTTGGTCCGTTGCCTGCGATGATGGAGCGGTAAGATGGTGACGGTGCGGCTCTTCGGCATGACGAAAATGTTGGCCGGCAATCAGGGTACACTTTCTCTGGCGCTGCCCGAAGGCAGGCGGGTGAAGGACCTGGTGGCGGTCATCGACGCGGCCTACCCGAAGATCGGCGAATTGCTGCAGAAAAAGAAGGTGCTCGTGTCGATCAATCAGGATATCGCGCACGAAGACCTTGAAGTGCAGGACGGTGATGAGATCGCCTTGTTGCCGCCCTTCGCCGGCGGCGGCGGTCATTGATAGGAGCATCTCATGAGTCTTGAACAGGTCACCAAAGCCGACCAGCCCGCCACCGACGATGAAGCCATGTTGGTCCGGGTGCAGCGAGAGGATTTCTCGATCGACGAGGAACTCCGTCGCGTGCGCGCGCGGTCTAAGCGCATCGGCGGCATTGCCATCTTCCTCGGAACGGCCCGGGACCGGTCCAAGGGCAAGGATGTCGACGGCATCACCTTCGAACATTACGAGGGGATGGCGCAGAAAAAACTGCGGGAGATCCGCGAGCGCGCGCTGAAAGACTTCGGCGTGATCGAATTGCTGATCCTGCACCGGTACGGCGAGATCGGCATCGGCGACAACATTGTATTGATCATTGCCGGCGCCGAACATCGAGCGGAGGCCTTTCAGGCCTGTAAGTGGGCCATCGACGAACTGAAGCAAATTACGCCGATTTGGAAACTCGAGCACACCCCCGAAGGAGAGGTGTGGGTCGAGGAGCACCCGTAGCCCTCCCACGGCATGCAGTGAGAGGAGAGGCCCGCGCCTTCGAGTCTCGATGGACCAGAGCACGCTCGACACACCAATTCCTCCTATTTACGACCGCTTGGGGCGTCCGCTCCGCAGCCTGCGGCTCTCCGTCACGGACCGCTGTAATCTTCGGTGCAAATATTGTATGCCCGAGGATGACTATGCGTGGTTGCCGCGCGACACCATTCTCACGTTTGAGGAGATGGCCGAACTGACGGCGGTCTTTACCGAACTAGGGGTCGACAAAGTACGACTGACCGGCGGCGAGCCGTTACTGCGGCGTGATCTGCCGCGGTTTGTCCGGCAACTGTCCGAGAATCGGCGCATCACCGAAATCGCCCTCACCAGTAACGGCGTGCTCATGGCGGACCAGGCCGCCGACCTGTCGTTTGCCGGGTTGAACCGTGTCACGATCAGCTTGGATACGCTGCGGGCGGACCGGTTCCGTACGTTGACCAAGCGGGATCTGCATCATCAGGTCTTCGACGGGATCAAGGCCGTCATTCAGGCCGGGTTTCCCTCGCTGAAATTCGACACGGTCATCATCAAGGGGTACAACGACGATGAACTGATCGATCTCCTTGAATACGGCAAGACAGTGGGCGGCGAGGTGCGGTTCATTGAATATATGGATGTCGGCGGGGCCACGGATTGGTCCATGAGCCAGGTGCTCTCGCGGGCGGAAATGTTGGAACGCATCGGCCGCCACTATGGCGGGGTCACACCGGTCGTGGAAAACAGTGTGGCGCCGGCCGAGCGGTTCCTGTTACCGGACGGCACCCTGTTCGGCATCATTCCTTCAACCACGACGCCGTTCTGCCGTTCCTGCGATCGCAGCCGACTGACGGCCGACGGCATGTGGTATCTCTGCCTGTATGCCAAAGACGGCCTCGATCTCCGCGCGCCGCTCCGTCAGGGGCGCAGCCGTGAGGAACTGAAGACCTTGATCACCGCCGCCTGGGAAGGGCGGGCAGATCGTGGCGCTGAAGATCGCAAGGCTCTCGAAGCCGTGGGGCGGCGTGAACAGCACCTCATCGAGATCAACCGGCTCCGTGAAGATCCCCACCTGGAAATGCACGCGCGCGGGGGATGACTACCGGTTCGTGCTGTTCCCGTTGACGGATCGGTCGATACCCTCCTTCGGAGCCGTGGATGTTTGATCCCCACACCCTGACCATCTTGAGCCTTGGATTCGCGCTGGGGCTTCGCCATGCCTTGGATGCGGACCATCTCGCTGCGCTTTCCACGGTCCTGGCGGAGCGGCCGACCGTGCAAGCCTCCACCGCCATCGGATTGTTTTGGGGACTCGGACACACCGTGATGCTGCTCTGTGTGGGGACGGTCCTCTTGGCCTTGAACCTCACGATCCCTGAATCGGTGGCCAGTGTCTTTGAGTTTGCTGTCGGCGTCATGTTGGTCGTGCTCGGCTTGTCGTTGGCCCGCCGCATCTACAGAGAGCAATGGCACCTGCATCTCCACGAACATGACGGACGCGCGCACGTGCATTTGCATAGCCACCGCCTGCAGGTGGATCATGTGCATGGACATTGGTATCAGGGGTCGTTGCGGCCGCTCTTGATCGGCATGGCCCACGGACTGGCTGGTTCCGCAGCGCTGATGTTGATCGTGCTTTCGACGGTGACCGGGATCGGTCAAGGCATCGGGTATATCGTGGTGTTCGGCGTCGGTTCGATTTTGGGGATGGTCGGGGTCGGCGCGGTCCTGAGTCTGCCGGTGATCTATTCCGTGACAGTTGGGCCTCGCGCCTATTGGATCGTGCAGGGCCTCGCCTGCGTGGCCAGCATCGGGCTGGGTGTGCTGATGATGGTTCGAATCGGCCTCGGGAGCGGCTGGTCGTAGCATCGACAGACGGTCTTCCACAGCGCCTCGCATTCGAGCTCCGGCCTGTGCAGAGTTCGTTGGGCAAGCCGCACGGCCCTCTCCTCGACCGTGCAAATCTGTGTGCGCCTTTGTCTGAGGTATGCTATTCTGCCGCGCAGTGCGGAGCATCCATCCATCAGCCTCTGAGCAGTCGCCGGGATCCGGCTGCCGAGCCGGAAGGCCACGGCCATGAATCTCCGGGTGTTGGGCTGTCACGGGTCCGGTCAGCTCGTCGCCGGCGAGCGCGGTCCGGTGCAATGCGGCACCTGCGGCTTTCTGCTCAATGATCGGCTGGTCGTGGATGCCGGTACGATCGGATCACGGCTGTACCTCGATGAGCAGCGGCGTATTCGGGTGGTCCTGCTGACGCACCTGCATTTTGATCATATTCGTGAGTTGCCGACGCTGGCCGACAATCTGGTCGGAGAAATCGATGAGCCGGTGGTCATCGCGGCTATTCCCGAAGTGTTGGATGGACTGCGCCGACACATTTTCAACGGAGCGGTCTACCCCGATTTCTTCCGGTTGCCCGATCCCGCCAAGCCGGTCTTCGTGTCGTGTGAACTGCGCCCCGGACGGGAGACCGAGTTGTGCGGGCTGGGCGTGACGCCGATTCGCGTGAATCACGTGGTGCCGACCGTCGGGTTTCTGCTCCGCGACGGAGATCGCACCGTGCTCTACAGCGGCGATACCTATCACACCGAGGAGCTCTGGCAGGTCGCCAAGGGGGTGCCCGGCTTGAAGGCGGCGTTTATTGAGAGTTCGTTTCCCGACGAGATGAGTGAATTGGCGAAAGTGGCGAAGCATCTGACGCCGGCGCTGCTGGCTGAGGAGTTCGCCAAGATGGCGAGGCCGGAAGTGCCGGTCTTCGCGTATCATCTCAAACCGCGATTTCGCGAACGGATCCGGCAGGAGCTCGGTCAGCTGGGCATTCAACGGTTGACCGCGCTTGAAGAGGGCCAAACCCTTGTACTATAGGTGAGCAGGATGGCGTGGTTTAAAAAAGGCAAAACCGAGGAGGCAGAGCCCCCCAAACGCTCCAAAGTGGCGGAGGGAATGTGGCTGAAGTGTAATCACTGCCGGGAGATCGTGTATCGCAAAGAGGTAGACCGCAACAACAAGGTCTGCCCGAAGTGCGACTATCATTTTCCCATCTCGGTCATCGAACGCATCAACTTGTTGGTCGATCTGGGCACGTTCAAGGAGTGGGACCCCGAGCTGGAGCCGCAAGACCCCCTGCAGTTCCAAGACACGCGGACCTATAAGGACCGGATCAAGGCGCAGCAGGAGAAGACCGGCCGCAAAGACGCCATGGTCATCGGCCAGGGGGCGATCAATGGGCGCAAGGTGGCGCTCTGTGTCTTCGATTTCGGGTTCATGGGCGGGAGCATGGGGTCGGTTGTCGGTGAAAAAATCTGCCGTGCGGTCGATCGAGCCTTGGAAGGGCGCATGCCGTTGATTCTGGTGACGGCCTCCGGCGGCGCACGTATGCAGGAGGGGATCCTCTCGCTCATGCAAATGGCGAAAACGTCCGCGGCGGTCGCAAAATTGGGCGAAGCCAAGTTGCCGTTCATCTCGATACTGGCCGATCCGACGTTCGGCGGGGTGACGGCGAGTATCGCCATGCTGGGTGATGTCATCATCGCCGAACCGAAAGCGTTGATCGGCTTCGCCGGTCCGCGCGTGATCGAGCAAACGATCAAACAGCAATTGCCGGATCAGTTTCAACGGGCTGAATTCCTGCTCGATCATGGCATGATCGACATGATCGTCGAGCGCAAGCAACTGAAGGAAGCGGTGAGTACGCTGGTCGGTCATTTCTAGCAGGATGTGGAAAAAGTCCGCCGCCGGCGTTCTCGCTCTGCGCGGTGGCTCGACGTACCAGCAACGTACGCCTCGCCTCCGTGCTCGCTGCGGCCTTGCCGGACGAACTTTTTGCGCATCCTATTGGAAGCTCCGATTCCATCATGCTATGTGAGTGTCTCGTGACCACGATGACGTATCCCGCCACAGTGCAGTTCCTCTACAGCCTGCAACAGCACGGCATCAAGCTGGGGTTGGAGACGATCCGTGCGCTGCTCGCCCGAGTAGGCGATCCACACCGCCGCTATCCTGTGCTGCACATCGGCGGGACAAACGGGAAGGGCTCGACGGCGGCGATGGCGGCCTCGATGCTCCACGCCGCCGGCCATCGCGTGGGACTCTATACGTCACCGCATCTGATTGATTTTCGCGAGCGCATCCGCGTCGACGGCGTCATGATCCCGGAAGCGCGCGTGAGTGAATTAGTGGAGTCCCTGCGCGCGGCGGCGACTCCCGATTTGGCGCCGACCTTTTTCGAATTCACGACCGCGCTTGCCTTCCAGCATTTTGCGGAGTGCCGGGTGGATGTGGCGGTTCTCGAGGTGGGCTTGGGCGGGCGGTTCGATGCCACCAATGTGGTGACGCCGCTGGCGTCAGCCATTACGACCATCGGGTTGGATCATGAGGCGTACCTGGGTTCGACGATCGAGGCGATCGCGTTTGAAAAGGCCGGGATCATCAAGCCGGGAGTGCCGGTGGTGCTTGGCCGGATGGACGCATCGGCCCGCCGGGTGATGGAGGAGCGTGCCTCGGCGGAGGCCGCGCCTGTGTATCTCCTGGATCGGGACTTTCGCTCCGAGGGTGAATCAACGGCGGATTGCGGCTATGCCGGAATGCGGCGACGCTACACACGGTTAACGTGTCCATTGCAAGGACGGTTTCAACTCGACAACCTGGCCTGTGCGCTTGCCCTGATCGAGCTGGCGCATGAGACGGGGGTGACGGTGCCTGAGACGGCGGTCCGTGCGGGGCTACGGCAGGTTGCCTGGGAGGGGCGAGTAGAAGTGATCGGCCAGGACCCGACGGTGATGGTCGATGGCGCGCACAATCCCGCTGCGGCCCGTGTGCTTGCCGACTCTCTCGCCGAGTGGCGGCGTGCCAGACCGGCCGGCCGCATCACGCTCATTGTCGGAATGATGCGGGACAAACATCCGCGAGCATTCCTGGCTCCGCTGCTGCCGATCGTCGATACGTTGATTCTCACCCAGGCCGATCTTCCGCGCGCATCCACCGGTTCAGAACTCCGAGCCCTGTTGGCGGACGTTGCGCCTGCGGCGCAGGTGGTGCCGACGGCCGCGGATGCGATCGCCATGGCCACACGCTCGGCTGCCTCGTCCGATCTGATTTGTGTCACGGGTTCCTTGATGCTGGTCGGCGAGATCAAGGCCCTTTTTCGAGGGTGTTCCCTCTCACCTCTTCGTGGTTGAGATGGGGCCAGACCGTTACGCCGCTTCCAGACACTGGTCTACGGTCGGTCGCTCGGCGGTAGGGTTGGTCGTTGCCCTGCTGTTCGGTCCGCTTCTCCTCCTTGACTTCGTCTGGGCGCAATCGACGGTGACCACGGCCTCGCCCACCAATCAGCCCCTCACGATTACCGCCGAGCGCATCGATCATCTCCAGGAACAAGAAGTGTACGAGGCGGATGGATCCGTGGTGGTGACGCAAGGATCGCTACGCTTGACCGCCGATCATGTGACGATCAATTCGCTGCCGGGCACGCTGGTGGCGACCGGGCATGTGCATTTCCACGATCCTAACTCCGACCTGAAGTCCGAACGGCTGGAATTGAACGTCAATACGGAAGCCGGCGTCGTCACGAACGGCTCGATGTATGTTCGGCCGAGTAACTCGTTTTTCACCGGGCGCAGTATCCGTCGCCTCTCCGAGGATCACTATCGCATCAAGGAAGGGACCTTCACTAATTGCGACGCGAAAGACGGGGAGAAGCCGGCCTGGCGATTCACGTTCGAGGACCTCGATGTCAATACCGGGGAGAGTATCGGCATGAAGCGCGCCTGGCTTTGCATGCGGGATACGCCGATCATTCCCGTGCCCACGTTGACCTATCCGCTGAGCAACCGGCACAGCGGGTTTCTCATTCCCACGCCGGGCTATGACAACCGGTTCGGTCTGCATTACCAGCAGGGCTATTTCTGGGCGATCAACCCCAGCCAGGATCTGACCATCGCGCCCTCGTACTACAACAACCTCGGGTATGGCAGCGATTTTACGTACCGGTATTATCTTGATCGTCGATCGAGCGGCCAGTGGTTCGCGAGTTTTCTGCAGCAAACCAAACTGCCGAATGTGTCGGGAGTGGATCAGTCCAGTTCGGATGAGCGGCGGTTGCGCGGCTTGATCAGCGGCCAGCATGTGCAGCAGGTCACGGACACCTTGCTGGTTCGCGGGCAGGCGTCGTTCGTATCGGACCGGCAGTACCTGCAACAACTCAGCAATTCAGGCGCTCAGCGGGCCTCCCCCAGTGGTGAATCGACGCTGCTCGCCACGCAGCGGCTTCCCTACGGGAGCGCCTATTTCCTGGGCCAGTATCTGCAGCCGTTGAACTCCGGCGGCCCCGACACGTTCCAGCGCCTTCCCGAAGTGGGCTATGTGTTGCCGAACACGTCGCCGTTCGGCCTGCCGTTTCTCGTGAACCTCGATACCAATTTTGTGAATTTTTATCGTGAGCAAGGGTTTGCGGTGAATCGCATGGATTTCATGCCGGGGATCACCACCGACGTGATCGATATCGGGCATGTGGTCGGGTTGATGCCACATTTCAAATTCAAGGAGGTCTACTACACACGCGGCATCCAGGAAGCCAGTCCGCTGCACCGCGAAACCTTCTGGGCCGCCATGGACGCGTCGTCGAAATTGAGTCGCCGATACACCGGCGCCGAGGGCGGGAGTTTCCTGCACACCATCGAGCCCAGCGTCATGTATGAATATGTGCCGGGCAGCGACCAGAGCAAGATTGCGCAGATCGACCAGATCGACGACATTCCGAAGAAGAATCTATTGACCTACTCCCTGCGCACGAAGTTGCTGGAGCAGCAGATCAACGGGCAGAGTTTCAACTGGCTGGATCTGACGGTGGCGCAGAGTTATCACGTCGGGGGGGTGCAGACGCGGGCGCGTGAGTTTACGCCTGGAGTCTTGCCGTTTATCGGCTCCTTGACGCAGCCTCTGCAGCCGGCCACGGTGGAGGTGCAGGGACGGAAAATGTCCGATGTGTGGTTGCGAGCCGTGATCGGCAATACGGCGCCAGAATTTTTCCGCCCCCCCGGGCAAACGGAAGCGCTGGGAAAAAACATCATGGCCGGCCAGATCCTGCCGCCGACGAATTCATACCTGACGGTCGATGCATTTGTGGATCCCTATCGAGGGACGCTGAGCCAGTGGAACACCGATCTGCGGATCCAACAATCGAACTACTGGTACTTCGAGGTTGGGCAGCGTTTCAGCCACGACGGAAATCGAGTTCGACGTGGTGATATTTGGAATCCCGTGTCATTCAATGAAGTCTATGCGCCGACCAAGGAGATTCAGTTCGCCACGATCGGCGGTGGATTCAGAACCCCGTGGGGATGGACGATCGGGGCGAAGGGGTATTACGATGTCAAAAACGGGCGCAGTCCGGAATACGATGTCGTAGCCCTCTACCAGAATCCCTGTAAGTGCTGGTCGCTCGGTCTCTATTACCTGCAGTTCCCGGATCGTCAGAGTTATTCGTTCATGTTAAGTATGACCGGCATCGGGTGGACGGAGAACTTCGGGACGATTGTGGCGAGGACCATTCTGGGGCCCTTGTTGATCGGAGACCGTGGGTTGCCGTGGGCGGCTCCGGGAGGGCCTTATGGACGGGTGACGAATCCGTTGCCGGTGCAGTCGATGCCCATGGGACGATATTAGGTCAGGCGGGTGTACAGGGCCGTCGGATGAACGTGTATCAGCGATGGGAAGGCGGAGGGAGACCGATGAGGCCGGGACTGAGCAGTCTCTCCTTGAGGGCGGCGCTGGTATTCTGGCTTGCGCTTCAGTGGGCTGGCCCTGTTCGGGTTGACGCGGCAGAGCCACCCGCACACTTGCAACGAGCCGCGGTCTTCATGATGGCCGGCGACTATCGTCAGGCCGTGGAAGCCTGTCAGGCGGAAGTGCGGGATTTCCCCTCAGCGCGAAGTTATACCTTCCTGACCTATGTGTACCATGCGCTGGATGGGTATGTGGCACATCTGGCCGGCACCGATCAATGGGTGCGTGTCGAACAGCTGTACTTGAATCTGGCTGCCGCGCGAACCGAAGACTTGCTGGATCCACCGGATGTGTTGGCGCGCATCGCGAAAGAGGTGATCCAACAGGCCGTGCAACGGCAGGCTGATGTGACGGCGGCCATGGCGAATCGTTTGGATCATGCGCTGGTGACGCGGTTGTGGCAGGAGCAGACTGCCTGGAGGCAGGCGAGACCGGACGATTGGTGGGCCAGTGCGCCGCCGCAGTGGCAGTGGGAGCGGCCGTAATTTGACTCTCCGTAAAACCGTGGTATAGGATGACTGAATAGGCCCGAAGCGGCTTCGGGACGATAGCAGCGATGGACGTGTAGGTTCCTTGGGAGAAGGAGGCGTACTGTGGCAGGCGATGCGTTGAAAGTGACGGATGCGACGTGGGATCAGGATGTCATGAAGGCATCCGAATTGGTCATGGTGGACTTTTGGGCGGTGTGGTGCGGGCCCTGTCAGATGGTCGCTCCGATCGTCGATGAACTTGCGACCGAATATGCGGGCAAGGTGAAGGTCCGCAAGCTCAATACCGATGAAAATCCCGAGATTGCCGGCCGCTATCAAGTGATGAGCATTCCGACCATTTTGTTCTTCAAGAACGGCCAAGCCGTGGAACGCCTCGTGGGGGCGCGTCCGAAACGCCAGTTCAAAGAGCTGATCGATTCGTTGCTCGCGCAACATTCCGGCGCTGCCTAGCGTCAGACCATCCGCGGCATGCTGACCGAGCTGCGCATTTCGAATTTTGGCGTAATCGAGCAGCTGGCCGTCACCTTCGGCTCTGGTTTCATCGTGTTCACCGGTGAAACCGGGGCCGGCAAATCTCTCCTCATTGATGCCGTCACTCTGCTGGTCGGAGGGCGCGCTTCTGCGGATCAGATCCGCGCCCAGGCAGACGAAGCCGACTTGGAAGCCGCTTTTCAGTTGTCTCCTGAACATCCCCTGCTGCAGCTCCTTCAGACCAAGGGCTTTGCGCGTCCCGGGGAAACGGACATTGTGATCCGGCGCGTCATCTCCCGCACAGGCCGCAATCGAACATATCTCAACGGGAATCTGTGCCCGGTGCATGTGTTGGAGGAATTAGGCGGGTCGTTGGTGGATGTGCACGGGCAGCATGAACAACAGTCATTACTCTCTCCATCCGCCCAATTAGATGCGCTGGATGCTTACGGTAGACTCCAGAAGCTTCGTCAGGAATACCATGACGCCCGCGCGTTGTGGGGCAAACGGGTCGGTGAGTTGGAGGCGCTCACGGCGCAGATTGCCCGGCGACGTGAACGGGAGGATCTGTTGCGGTTTCAATTCCAAGAGATCACGGAGGCCGCCATTGAGGCAGGCGAAGACGTGAGGCTTGACCAGGAACGGCCTCGCTTGATGCACAGCCAGCAACTCGGGGATTTGGCGGATCAACTCCATGAACTGCTCTATGCAGGGGAGCAAAGTGTCTTGAGTCAACTGGCGTCCGCGCGCAAGTTGGTCTCCAGGATGGAGACGATCGATGCCGCCGTGAGCGACTGGGTGAGCAGTGTCGAGGACGCGGTCGTACCCCTGCGCGAGTTAGCTGCGCAGATCCGCCACTATCGTGATCAGGTGGACGCCAATCCGGCGAGATTGGCGGAGATTGAGCAGCGGATGGATCGATTGCATCGCCTCACCAAGAAATATGGCGGATCACTCGATGCTGTGTTGGTGCTGCAGGAGTCGCTCCGTGCGCAGTTGGATCAGTTGGATACGGCGGAGACGCAGCTCAAGGAATTGACTCGAGCGGTTGACGAGGGCAGGCGGAGGCTGAGTGAGGCGGCCGAGCGGTTGACGCGGAAGCGTGTCGAGGCGGCCAAGACACTCACGGCCTTGGTGACCAAGGAGTTGGGGGCTCTCCGCATGGAGCGGACTCGTTTTGCCGTGGTGGTCTCTCAGGTGGCCGGTGATGAGCCTTACGGTCAGACGGGACAGGATGTCGTGGAGTTTGCCTTCTCGGCAAATCCAGGAGAACCGGTCAAGTCGATAGCGAAAGTCGCGTCCGGGGGGGAACTGTCCCGAGTCATGTTGGCCTTGAAGACGATCCTTGCCGAGAGTGATCGAGTTCCCGTCTTGATTTTTGACGAGGTGGATGCGGGGGTGGGAGGGGCGGTCGCCGAGGTGATGGGTGCGCGGCTTCGTGACCTCAGCCGGCATCATCAGGTGCTGTGCGTCACGCATCTTCCGCAGGTCGGATCTCAGGCACATGCCCATTATGTAGTGGAAAAACAGGTTCGGCAGAAGCGCACGGTGACGCAAGTGCGGCAGCTCACGTCCCAGGAGCGCGAAGAGGAAATCGCACGGATGCTGGCGGGCGTGACGGTGACCAAGACCGCCAGGGCAGCGGCCGCGGAGATGATCGAAAGCGCGAGGGATCGGCGGTCGTGACCGGGTCAGCTTCCCGGTGAGGCTTTCGCGATGGCAAGGGCAGGCAGTGACGACTTGCATTCCCGTACGACCTGCGCAAACAACTCAGTCAGTTTCGGGTCGAAGCGCGTATCCGCCTCGAGCAGAATCTGCCGGATGGCGTCCTCAATGGACGTCGGTTGATGCCCGGGCATGTCGACCGTGAGGTTGTCGAACGCCTGTGCGATGGCGACAATGCGAGCCAGGAGCGGGATCCCTTCCTTTTCCAGTCCGTGGGGATTGCCCGCACCGTCGAATCGTTCGTGGTGATAGGACACGATTTGTCCCACCTCAGCCTGAAATCCGAGCGGCAACAGCATGCGAGCTCCGGCTTCTGAGTAGTCCCTGTCCTGAGCGCCGCTTCTGCAGCTGTCATCGTCATCCGCGGCATACTTATAGTTGGGCAGGCTGATCTTGCCGATATCGTGGAGAAACGCCCCCAGTGCCAACGCTTTCTGGTCGGGCAGGGGTAAATTTAACTGGTTGGCGAGGAGCGAGGCATAAAAGCTGACCCGGCTGCAGTGGTTGAGCAGTTGACGATCTTTGGCTTCAAGAAGGTCGGATAACAGCGGGATCAGCGCCGTGACATCCGCTGCGCCGCCGGCTGCTTCGCCCGTCGCATTGCCGATGGCGAAATAGTTGGTCTGAAGCTCCTTCCACGCGTGCGCGGCTTCTTCTTCGCTTCCCCACAAGGCCGTCGAGGTCCTTAAAAACGATCGCAGGTAATCCAACCGCTGTTTCTTCTCCAACGTTTGATTGATCAGCGTGATCAGCTCGGTGACGTTGAAGGGCTTGAGCAGATAGCCGGCCGCCCCGTGTCGAATGCCCTCCATGGCCGACTTTAAACTGCCGTAGCCGGTTATGATGATGACTTCGATATCTGCGTAGTCCTGCTTAATGTCTTGTAGGAGGTCGATGCCCTGGCGATCGGGGAGCTTCTGGTCGAGGGTGATCAGATCGATATGTTGCTCCTTGAGAACTCGGAGCGCGGATTTGGCATTGTCGGCGGAGTGGATGGTGAAGAAGGGGCGAAGAATGACCTTCAGCGCGTCTCGTGGTCCGGTCTCATCGTCGACGACCAGAACAGATGGTTTACTCTCGACGCGTTCGCCTGTTGACTGAGTCCCCATTCAGAATGCTCCCGAGTGCGTTGCAAGCGGTCACGGATACGAAACGCAAAACCCGTACCGAGTGGGTCCACGCTGATCAACCAATATATAGCAGGTCCGAATCCTTCAGGCCACTAGATATTTGTCGTAAGGGTTGTTCTTACTGACATGAAACAGTGGGGCAGACACTGTTGTGCCAACCTGTGTCATTCCTGAGGCGTTGCGGGATCCGAATGTCCTCCATTGTCGGGCCGACTGATTCCCAAGGTGTCCATGCGATATTTCAACATGCGGCGGCTGATACCCAACATGGTGGCCGCATGGGTCTGCACGTAAGTGGTTCGCTTGAGCGCGTCCAGAATAATTTCGCGTTCGAATTCCATCACGGCCTTCTCCAACGACATGCGCCCGGCGAGCGTGTCGTCTCGAAGAGAGCTTGAACGTGTATCGGTGCGGAGGATGTTCGGCAAATGTTCGGGCGTGATAACGGGTGAGCCCTTCGACCAGATAAATGCCTGTTCGATGATATTTTCCATCTCGCGCACGTTTCCCGGCCAGGGATAATGCGAGATCAATTCCAATGCATCCTTCGTGAACTCTTGCGATGGTCGTTTTTCTTCTTCGATACGTTTTGCAAGAAAGTGTTTGGCCAGGAGAGCGATGTCCTCCCCGCGTTCGCGCAGCGGAGGAAGGTAGAGGGCGATCACATTGATGCGATAGTACAAATCTTCACGGAATTGGTTTTTCCGCACCATGTCATCGAGGTTCTTGTTGGTTGCTGCGACGATACGGACATCGACCTTGATGGACTGCACGCCGCCGACTCTGGTGAATTCCCGCTCCTGCAACACGCGGAGGAGCTTCGCCTGTGTCGCCGGACTGAGGTCTCCGATTTCGTCGAGGAACAGCGTGCCCGTATTTGCCAATTCGAACTGCCCTACGCGTCGGGCCGTGGCATCGGTAAACGAGCCTTTTTCGTGGCCGAACAGTTCACTTTCGATGAGCGTTTCCGGTAATGCCGCGCAGTTCAAGGCCACGAACGGACGATCGCGGCGTGAGCTGTTGTAGTGAATAGCCTTGGCGACTAATTCTTTTCCGGTTCCGCTCTCGCCCGTGACCAGAACGGTGGTACGACTGTCGGCCACCTGTTCGATCTTTGCGTAGATCTCCTGCATCGCGGGGCTTTTGCCGATCAGATTGTGAAAAGCATAGCGTTGCACGACCTGGGCTCGCAACTGACGGACTTCCTGTTCCAATTCCTGCTTGCCCAGGGTCCGTTCGATCACGATTTGAAGTTCTTCTACGTCGAACGGCTTGGAGAGGTAGTCGGCCGCGCCGAGCTTCATGGCGTCGACCGCCGTTTTCACCGCTTTCGTACCGGTCAGCATAATGACCGGCACGGCGCGATTTTCGGTGCGCATGGTCTGCAGGGCCGACAGTCCGTCGGCTCCAGGTAGAATCACGTCCAGTAGTACCAGGTCAGGGGTCTCGTGCTTGAAAATTCGAAGCCCCTCGGCAGCATCCGCCGCTTCAAAAATCTCGTAGGTCGGTTCCAGCACCGTTTTGAGCGAGGCGCGCACCCGCGGCTCATCATCAACAAGTAAGACTCGTTTCTTCATGTTACTCCCGTACGGCTGAACCAGTGGTGCCTCCATCCGGCACCGGAAAATTGACGGAAAACGTGGAGCCTGCTCCGATCCGGCTTTCGACGGTCAGCGTGCCGCCATGCTCGCGGACAATCTGGTGTGCGGTGGTGAGTCCGAGACCCGCACCATCCCCCGCACTGTTTGAATGTTTGGTGGTGAAAAAAGGATCGAAAATATGTTCCAGATGGTCGGGCGCAATGCCACAGCCTTCGTCTTCGACCTGCAGTTGCACCCAGGAGGTGCGGCCGCTTTGAGACAAGAGCCGGGTATGAACACGAATGGCACCGTTGCCGCTCGGCATCGCGTCAAGAGCGTTCAGGAGGAGGTTTAACAGGACCTGCTTGATTTGTTGGCGGTCGAGGAGGAGGAACGGTAATTGAGGCGACAGCAGGGGCTGCAATTCAATGTGACGCCGCGAGGCGGTGGCGGACACGAAGCCGAGGCAGGAGGCCACAAGCTCGTTCAAGTCCACTTCGGAAGGTTGTGGGGTCATGTAGCTGGCGTAGTCGAGAATTTCATGGAGTAGACGTTCGATGCGGTGAATGTCCTCGAGTGCCAGTGTGCTGAATTCCTTGATGAAGACCGGATCCTGCTGCCGTTGAGGGGCCAATTGGACAAATGTCTTGATCGATGTGAGCGGGTTCCGGATTTCATGGGCAAAGCCACCGGCCATGATTTCCAATGAACGCAGTCGGTCTGTTCGTCTCATTAAGGTGGAGGAGCGGCGAAGGTCGTCCTGAGTCAGATAATGATCTAATGTTGTGCCCGCGATTTGCGCCATGGTTTCGACGAGGGCTCTTTGGTCTTCGTCAAGGTAATCGTCTTTGCCGATTGGCCCGAGGGTACAGAGCCCGCGAAGTTTCGTTTTGCCCCGGAGCGCGAGGCAGAGTGCGGCCTCTCCTGCGAGCATGGCCTGGCCCGCCGGCGAAGCGGGGGCATGGTCGGAATGAAGCATCGATGCCTTGTCGGAAAGACCGTGAAGTAAGGGATGATCGTCGGGCAGCAGCCGTGTCAATTGGGAACGGTGATCCTGTCCGAGCGACGCAATGAGGCGATAGTGCCCGCCGTCCGGTTCCTGTATCCATAAGGCGCCCTGCGGCAGGTGTGCCTGCTGAGAGAGGCGCAGGAGAAGGACATCGCCGAGGCGTGGAAGATCGGGGGCGCTTCCCACGGCCTCGGAAAACTCGCTGATGATTTTGAGTATTTCCACAGAGCCTTGAAGAGTGGAGGTCTGCCGACTGGACGGGTGGAGTGTCATAGTCCTGCACAGGAAATGCCAGGCCACACACCTGGCTACTCACGGTGTCGCCAAAGCCTCCGCACGTTTTGTGCTAGTGAGTGAAGTATATATGCGAGGTATGGTTTCAGCCAGCGGAATCAGGTTTTTCAGCGGCGGCGAGAAGAAGCTGGCCGGAAAGCGCACGGAAGAGTCTCGGCGGGGCAGAGGTGACTTGTGCGAAGTAGCGGTTCATGGCCTCCTCCTCCAACACGTGTAATTGTCCGATGCGGAGAGCCATGCAGCATTGGGCCATTCGATTCAGGGTTCCGCGAGCCTCTCCTGCGAAAGCATTCAGTCCGAGTTCCGGTAACGACAGGCGGTAGAGGCGAGCCACGTCCGCAGAGGATGTGAACGCGCTGATGACGAGTCTTCCACCGGGCTTGAGTACGCGGAACAGTTCACGCAGCGCGTGGAGCGGGGAGTGTGCGAAGGTCAGCGAGAGATTGGCCACAATACGATCAAATGAGTGGTCGGCGAACGGGAGCGCTTCTACGGAACGGCTCAGCGCCCACTGGCGATGGATCGGAGTCGCGCCGGACATGCGAGCAGAAAATAGTTTGTCGACGTGTTGCAGTGCACTTCCGGTCGCCTCTCGTGCATGGTGTAGCGCCGACGGTGAGAAGTCCACGCCGACATACTGAAGCTGTGCTCCGGGCTGCCAGGTTTGGGCGCGAAGTCGGTAGGAGAGATTGAGCAGCAACAATCGGGCAAACGAATGCAGGCCGCATCCGACATCGAGGAGCGTCAGGTGCCCGTCGAGTGGCTGGAGGAGTTGGTACATCTGATCAACCGTGTGCCAATGCGTAGGTAGCTCATCCAGGGTGTGGGTCAGGTCGGAGTATGTATTCCAAAGCCGGGCCCGCCCGGCCGTACCCAGTGAATACTTGATGCGAAGTCGATCCAATTCCAAAAGGCTACGAGTGACCGTCGCTTGGGAAATCCTGGGAGAGGCAATGGCTGCAGACTCTTGCGTGGGGTGGCCCGGTTGGCAGAGTTGTATGAGTTGCCGTGAACTTGCGGTGAGCAGCGACGGTGTGAGTCCACCGGAGGCTATGATTGGCGGCGAAAGACTCACTCTTCTGGCTCTCGATCCAAGTTGAATCAACGCTTCGCTAAGGGCGGAATGGGATGGTGCAGGAATGGCACAATCCGTCGCTGCCTCCGCTGTCGCGAGAATCACCACGTCTGCGGCGCAATGCGAGAGCTCCTCCTGGAGGGCAGCCCCATCTGTATACTGCGCGGCAATCGCGTCGGCGAGGAAGTGATCAATGTCGAGCGGAAGCCCCAGCAAGTTCCCCAATCCCAGTCTGGTTCCTGCGAGATGCTCCTCTACCAGATCTCGCTGATGCAGGGTGGTCAGACAACTTCGGATGTCGAGTGTTGGATTGAGGAGAATCAGTCGATGCAGCTGTCTTTGCCAATCCTGCCGTCGTAGCGCGATCCGTCCGAGGAGATCGGGCGCCAGCAGCGTGAGCGGTGTCCCAGGCCACTGGGTACAGGCATAGGTGAGAATCGTGTCGAGATCGTCTTCCAGCGACGAAAATGTGGTGTGCGAAGGATCTCCGTCGCTCAGCCCAATATGACGGCTGTGATCGTATCGTAGGACCCGAAGTCCGGCACCGGCGAGGGCGTAGGCAACGGCCACATACTGTTGCTGAGTCGTGCCGTATCCTGGGCAGAGCAGGACCAGGGGGGCCTGCCCTGTTGCCCCATGTCTGGGATAGTCGTGAGACAACGCAAGTCGATGTCCTTTATGATTCTGGACTGTGTGCGAGTCTGTGAAAATGGGTGGATCCGCGCTGATGATGAATCGATCATGAAAAAGGTTGCTTTCATCGGCAATGATGCTTCGAAGTTCATGCTCCTGTGCCGGGGAAAGATGGTCGAAGCGCACCCCGATGCAGACCGTTGTGTGTCCAACATGATCGAGGGGGGAACGTGTTGAACGCGGTCGAGGATCTGCCCAGACAATACGGGCGCCCCATGGCTGCCGCGAAGCGCGCGGCTCATCGTTCTCGGGCGAGGGGCGGCTTGGTTCCAGAGGTAACAAGTGGAGCGTGGGATACCTTTCCGTAAAGTCGAAGCCAGCGGGTAGCTCAAGGCACGCGCCATCCAGGCTGAGATTCATGATCCGACCGAGCAGTAGGTGGGGAGGATTGTGCGGGGCGACCAACTGAACCGAATGAGCGAGTCTTAAGCGAGTGGTCTCGCGGCGCTCTGCTTCCGGTTGAGTAGAAGGTGGAAGCGTTGGGCGAGTGGGCTCGATCGCTGTGGCGGATGGAAGGATCAAGCCCTCGAAGGTGAGGGGCGTCGAGCCATCCTGTAGGCCATCGAGCAGCGAGCGGAGCACATTTCGGTCACGTTCGACGTTGAGTAGGAACGAAATGGCAAACTCTTTCATATCGGACGATGGGACGTCGGCGGTTTCCGAGGAACGTTCGTGCACCACACCCTGCAACTCGAGGAAACTCACCGGTGTTTTGATGACGATATAGGCCGGTTGCAAATGAATCGACGTCGGAATGTCCCGAATCGTGAGGAGCGCTCCTCCTGTGCTCATATTTCGTAGGACACCACGAAGTGCGGTGCCGCCGATCGACAACTGAACTGGAAGGGAAAAGGGCTTGCGCTCTGACCGCCGCCGCTCAGGTTGGGCACGTGCGGCCTGCTGCCGTCGACTCACGTCGGAGTGAAGGAGCTCCTTCGAAGTCGTTGGCTGGTGGGAGGACTGAGCAATCAACGGGGAGTTTCCCGTCATGGCAGGAATACGAACCGAAATAGTCAGCCGCCTATCGCCGACGTGTTCGATCTCAATGCTGCCCCCATGAGTCTGAATGATGTGATGGGCTTGGAGCAGCTGTTCTGCCGACAGGCTTTCAGGCGGTTCATCGGTCGACTGTAGGTGCACACTTGCGACGGTTGCTCGGATTGTAAAGGTCGCGAACGTACGCGTGGGTTCAGCTTCTTCCGTCATTTTGTCCGGGGCGGTCGAAGGGCTTCCAGTCGCAAGGGGTTTTGTTTCTACAACGAGGTTGGCTGGGTTGTCAGGAGTCGAGACGCAGTGTCGTGTGTACTCGATGAGGATGCGCACCAGGTTGTCGATGTCGGTACGTGATCCAAGAATGGCCGGGATGTGTTGCCCCAAGTGGCTCGTGAGCATGATACCTGGTCCATCAGGGGCTTGGTGTATTGTCTGCACCACGGCTTGAACAATGTCGTTCAGGTTGAGGGGGAGAAACTCGGCAGGGTGTGCGTGGATGACTTGCGCGAGTTGCTGGCTTAGTTGGCTCGCGTGCGACGCTTTGGCGATCATCGTTTCGACATGCTGCTCAAGGTTGCTGTGCTGGATCGACGTCAGTAATCGCTGCGAGTCCTGGAGTAGCGTGGTGAGAGGTTGCTGCAATTGGCGCGACACGCGAGCCGCTTCCCGGGTGAGTGTGAGTTGTCGATGGGTTTCTTGTAGGCGGGATTCCAACTCCGTCAGGCGATCCTGTTGAGCCTTCTCATGCGACAGATCGTGCAGCAATCCGACGGTGCCTAGATACCGGTTGGCGGAGTCAAAGAGCCCCTTTGCCGTCACCTCGACGGTTACCGCCACGGTTGGGATATCGGGTAATGCCTTGCGGTGGAGGGTGAGCTCAAGTTTTCGTGTCGAGCGACTTCCTGCTCGACGCTCGTTCAACCGGAAACGTCCCATCTGCTCCTGTTGCGGCGGGAGGAGGATCGAATAATGCTGGCCCGCGAGCTCTTCTGGGCTGTACCCTAGCAAGGCGGTGACGGTTGCGCTCACGTAGACAAATCGCCCTTCCGCGTCGAGTTCATATAACAGGTCGCTGAGCGTTTCGATGAATCGCAAATGTCGTTGGAAGGTATGGTCCAACTTCATTTGGAGGTCACGCTTTTCAACGGCCTCTTGCACGGAGAACAACAGTTCGGTGATGAAGCCGGGTGATTGTTTGAACAGGAGGAAGTCGGCCCCGTTTTGTAGGGCATGGATTGCCGTGTGCGAATCATGGTCGTTCGTCTGGAGTAGGATTGCCGCATAGGGGGCATGTCGACGAAGGCGGGCGATCACATCCATGCCGCGTTCCGGAGCCAGGTCCTGATCGATGAGAATGATGTGCCAATCACCCTGTTGGCTGAAGGTCAATGCGTCTTCCGAGGAGTAGCCGGCTTCGATGCGACAACCGGAGAACAAGCTACGCAGGGTGGTCGTCACCAGTTTGATTTCTTCGGGATGTTCGTTGATCAGAAGGATATTGAGCGATGGTTCCGGAAGGGACATGGAAGATCTCATGCTCGTCAAGCAGGGGTGCGATCAGGATGCCCGGCGCATGCTGCGTAGAAGCTCGGGCCTGCACCACCGCACAGTAATGAACATGCTCTCCCATTTCGAAGGGGAACTGTGTTCTTGGAAAGCAGGTCAATGTGCATGGATGGTTCAATATCATACACCTTCTTGAGAATCCCAGTCCGCTGCCCGAGGGGGCGGTCCAACTTCCGTAGGGTCGAGTGGAAGTCTGGGCGTGCAGAATCCACTCTGACCGGATCCCCTGGGACTGCTTCGTGACGGATCGGAGTGAGGTGAAGGGGATGGATCGGGCGAGGAGAAGAGCTTCCGCGGACGGGGCCACCGCAGCACAGCATCCGCGGTGACCCTCGATGTGTCCGGCCTAGCGTACCACCGCGGTGTTCGTCTCCTGCGGACAGACACCTGGCGTCATGTACAGAAGGTAGTTTCCCATCCCGTGTTGAATATTTGGGTTGTGTAACGGGTGGTGGTGAACCATCACCATTTCATAGTCATCCTGTTTGGTGACGGTGAACCCCTTCCCGTCTCGATAGACTTGATGGGGAAGGAAGTCACGGAAAGTTCCGTCAGCATCGACCTCAGGAACGGTGCGGAGGAGCGTCTTCTGAGAAGTCTTGTTTTCGAGTGCGACCATGAGAAGTTCGTCGTGGCCGTGCGGATAGGCGAATTTCACGCAGCCGTCCATGCTGAACTTTAGCGGCGCTGAGAGGACCGAAACCCCTGGCTTGATTTCGATGCCTTCGTCCGTCTGGTCCGCGCCGCGTTGGCCGAATTTGCTATAACACACGATATTCACGCCTACCTGGTAGACGTCCATTTCCTGTACCTTCGTGCCTTTGGGGGCGACATACATCGTGAAGCGGGCCATCACATCCTTCGTCGGGGGGGCCTTATGATAGAAGGCCACGACCGACATGAGATTTTGTCCTTTGCCCAGCTTGACGCCATAGCCTTCGGGGAAACGGGCTTCCGTCATTTCCAAGCCGGCCCCCGCGAAAAAGAGCGGCTCGCCGTCGCACGACACGCTGGGTTTGTCATTGTTCAGCATGAGAATGTGATGAAGATAATTTTTGGGGAGGGGCTTGCCGTCTTTTGTAAAGACCTCGGACTTGTATCCGATCATGTACGTGTCTTCGGGGAGCTGAAACACCTTTTTGGGCATGCTGGATGCCAATTCACCGTCGTGGCCGGTGGGCAGGTCGACGGGGCCGAATGTCAGCGTGACCGTGTGGTCGTCGATGGCCAGCGTGGTTTGGCCCAGGCTGGGCATGGTGGGAATGGCATGGTGCGCGTGCCCGCCGTCGGCGTAGGCCGGACCGGTAATTCCCAAGAGCAAGCCCATTACTAGAAGCACACGATTCATAGCCCCTCCTCGTTGTGACAAACCGGCCGTGGTCAATATTGCTGAAACTATGCGGGTAAGCGCCACCCGGTCGCTAAGGCGCCGGCGGGGGCGAGGTGAGTCGTTTCCACTGATAGGTGCCGCCATGCTGTCGAGGTGGAATATTGTTCCGTGTACCGACACGCACATACCACCAGATACCTTTCGCTTCACGCCCGTCTTCCGAGAGAATCACTTCAAATGCGCCCTCCCGGTCGTTTCCGGTCTGTTTCCAGGTGCCTTGCCAGCGGCGGTCGTCGTAACTGGTGGTCGTGAATTGTCCTTCCTGCCAGGTATAGGGGCCGTTCCCCTGGGCATCCAGGCTTGCGACGTACTTCTTGTTGTCCTCGACCTCCGTCACTTCCCATTGTCCGCTGAGATCGACACCATTCGGCACAGCCGGTTGGGCATCCGATGCGCGATGAAGGAGTGTGGTCGTACCGGCAGCGGGTCCGTTGTCATTGTCGTGATGGCGAGTGGATTCGTGCCAAGCCACGAGGATCCAACGGCCGTCCCGTCGCTCCAACACGCCCGTTTCGCGTAGAGGGAGAATCATGCGCTGGGTGAGGTCCCCTGGGTCGACGTAGCGGATATAGTTCAATTCCATGGCGAACCAGGCGACATCCCCCCTGGTCCACATGCGGAGGTTGGTGATGGGAATTTCTAGTTTGGTGACCGAGTCGAATTCACTGCGCATGTCGCTGGCGAGGTCCGGCCAACCGACATATTTGCGTCCGTCGATCGTATACCCGATGGCATCCGCATCGTGGGACATGTATTTCGACATCGTGGCGAGGTCGCGCTCGGCATTCGCTTGCACCAGGGCACGTAGAGTGGCCTCGGGCCCGACGGGTTCTGCCGCTGCGGCGAAGGAAACGCAGAGGACGCTCAATAATGAGCCGAGCCAAAGGCCGTGTAGGTACAATCGGACAACTGTGCGGTAGTGGAGGGATTGGGCGCTCATTTGCGGGACATGTCGCAGGTCACAGGCTCGTGAGTTTACGGGGCTTGATACAGTGAGGCTACCTGCAGGCCTGAGGTGGTGTCAATGGCTATTTGCCTACTCCCGCGATTCACTCACGGTACAGCTGACGACCGTCACGTTGTCGATTCCTCCCCGATCGAGCGCTGCCTGGATCAGTGCTCGAGTCGAGTGATGGGCATCGTGGGGGTGGGGGAGCACAGTTGTGAGAATGTCCTCATCGGTCAGTAGGTTGGTCAGGCCGTCTGAGCAGAGCAGCAGGAGGTCACCGCTGTGCAGGTCATATGACACCAGATCGCATTCCAACCTGGAGCCGAGCCCTATCGCACGCGTCAACACGTGCCGATCCGGGTGGTATGCAGCCTGTGCTCGTGTCAATTGCCCTTGCCGGATGGAGTCCTCAATCAGCGTGTGATCCCGTGTGAGTTGAGTGATGGTGCTTCCGCGAATCAGATAGGCGCGACTGTCGCCGACGTGCAGGACCAGGAGTCGCGGCTGAATCAAGGGAAGCAGGTGCGCCATTACGAGCGTGGTGCCCATGCCGAAGCACGATGGGTTTTTCTCCGCGTGAGCACGGATGGTCGCATGGGCCTGTTCCGCCATGGTTGTGAGGAGAAGTCGTCTGTGCTCTTCGTCGTCCTTCTGGCTGGAAAGAGTGCTACGGCAGAGGGTCGTGGCGAAGTCTGCGAGGGTGTCCACGACCAACCGGCTGGCCACATCCCCTCCGGGATGACCGCCCATGCCGTCCGCCACGGCCCAGAGCCGGCGTCGGTTGTCGACCAGGAACGCATCCTGGTTGCTAGCCCGGATCAGGCCTCGATCTGTCTGTCCGTACCCCGTCCATTCCCACCTGTCGTGTCGGCCGTCCATGTTATCCGCGGTGGGCCGGCGCGGGTGGCCCGTACCGCACGACGAGTTGTTCGTAGAGGCAGGCCGCCAAGGGCTCCAGATTTCTGGTGTCGGCCGCGTTGTAGCGGACGAGTTGATCCAGCGCAGCCTCCTGTCCGGCGCGGTATTGATGCCAGAGTCGCACCGCTTCCAACCCATCAAGTTGCAGCAGATCCGATTCTCGTGCGATGTCCAACTCCCGTTCGATTGATTTCAGGCCGCCCTGTAGGCCCACACGTCTGGCGGCAAAGCAGAGATCGAAGTGAGGAATCCCAACCCGCAAGCCGGCAAAACAGGTTTGCAGATAGGGAATATCGAAAACGGTACCGAAGAAGGTGATCAACAGGTCGGCCTGATCCAGTTCATCCTGAATCGCTGCCTGCGTGAGGGAGTCTCCGTGGATCAGGGTGCGCATGCGTCCCTGACGGTAGAGCCCGACGATGGTGACCTGCCCGTCGCGGGCCGAAAGTCCGGTGGTTTCAATATCGAGGTAGAGTGCGCGTGCGCCGAAGGTGGGAAGCAACCGCCAGTGGTCGCGACTGTGCAGGCAGTCGGCAAAATATCGGGCGTTGTGGCGATCCAGATGAGTTTGGGCAATGGAGAGGTCCGCGTCATAGGCGACCTTTCGAGCGGGGGAGATGCCCGGCACCAGCGTCTCCCGGCGAAAGGTATTCCAGTCGGCGATGCCGCTTTCCCACAGTCGCCGTTCGGTCGCGGGACCGATGCCGTTCAAATGCACAAATGTCGAAGTCAACATAGAGCGTCGAGACGTGCTGTGCATGGGATTGTAGCCTTGATTTCAGGGGATAAACAAGTTAGAGTCCGCGACTGGTGCGGAGTTTCGTCACTCTGGTGTCGCGCGCAGCACGGCGGCGTAGGTGAGGGTTCATGAACACGAACGGGACAGCGAAGCGGATCCGAATTACAGTCGGCGGGATACAGTTGGACGCCGAGTTGAAGGGGAACAAGACGGCGGAGGAACTCTATCGGGCATTGCCCGCAGAGGGACCGTTGAACGTGTGGGGCGAAGAGTTTTATTTTAAGATTCCCGGCGTCAAAGATCACCGTGAGACGGCCACCACGCAGGTCAAGGTGGGGGACGTGGCATTTTGGGGAGCAGGCCAGGTGTTGGCGATCTTCTTCGGGCGTACGCCGATGAGCATGGGGGCCGACCCGGTGCCGGCTGATCGGGTCAATGTCGTGGGTCGGGTGGTCGGTGATGCCGCAATGCTGCGGCAGGCCATGAACGCCAGTACCATCCGAGTCGAGCGCATCGAATCGGTGCCGACGGCCGGTTGAGTGGCGAAACGCACCCGGCAGTCTTCTCCATAACCGTTCATGAGGAAAACTTGCCATGAGGCTGGCGAAAGAGCGTGTGCACCATATGGCGGATTCGTTGATCGCCCGCTTGCATGAACTGCAGTATCTGGAGATCAGCGGCGATCGAAAAGCACTCCGGGACTCGTTGGAGCACGCGATGACGGAGGAATTGCTGGTGGAAGATCGATTGAATGCCGAAGTGCGCCGGATGATGCAGCCGTATGAACGGCAAATCGAACAGGGGCAGGTCGACTACCAGAAGATGTTCACCATGATCAAGCAAAAGCTGGTGCGGGAACGGGGCATCATTCTATGACGTGCAGGTGCATGCCTGGGCAGAGTTCCCACCGAGGGTGGTGTCGAAGATGATCAGCGACGACAAAGCCAGCCACCTCGCCCATCTGGTGCTTGGTGCGCTCAAGAAGAGCCCGCAGTGCCGGCTGACCGAGGATGACGGAAAGGTCTTGCGCGAAATCAAGCGCGTGGTGGCGGCGGAACTGGCGTTGGATGCAGACATCGATAAGAAGGTGCGCGCGAAACTGGCGTCCTACTCGAAGCAGATCGTGGAGGGGAGTGCGGAGTGGGAGGTGATGTATCGCAAAACCTCCGAGGAAGAGCAGAAAAAACGCGCAAAGCCGTAACGGGCCGCAAGATCGAAAAACTGAGATCCCCCCGCCGCGCGTTCTCTTGTCCCGATGCCTGGAACGTCGTAAGGCTGTTCCTCACGGACGCATGCTGAGAGTGCATACACGGATCATTTTCACGAGGTTCAGTAATGAAAGTCAGTTGTTGGATTGCCTTGTTTGTGCTCGTACTGTCGGTGGGGGCTTGCAGCCACTCAAAACCAAAACCGCTCGTTCCGTTGGAATTGGCCTATGGCGCCAAGGCCGAAACGATTGCGCTCAATAGTCAAGCGACCCAGGCGTTCCTGACCGGTCAAATGGCGGAAGCCAAGAACTTGTTTGCCCAGGTGGTCGCGGCTGCGCCCGACTCGGGGCAGGCCCATTATAATTACGCGCTCACATTGAACGCACTGGGGCAGACTGATCAGGCGCGTCAGGAGTTTATTACGGCAGCGAACCTCGCCCCTGGGGATAAGGTGATTTGGGACTCCCCGGCGCTGCGACCGTTCGGAAACCCTGCAGCGCCAAAGGGGCCGGCGAGGGAGCATCCGTACGGCACGAGCCGGCCCACGGTCGGCAGCGGACCACGTTAGCCGGCACACGAAGCGCTCATTGAGAAGGAGATTGAACGCGTATGGCGATTGAATTAGAGGTGGGCACCAAAGCCCCGGATTTCTCCTTGCCTGACCAGGATGGCAAGCGTGTCACGTTGAAGAGTTTCAAGGGAAAGCAGGTCGTCTTGTACTTCTATCCCAAAGACGATACTTCCGGTTGCACCAAAGAAGCGTGTGATTTTCGCGATTCCCTCGGGCCCATTACCAAGGCCGGTGCGGTGGTGGTCGGGGTCAGTAAGGATGGACAAGCCGCACACCAGAAGTTTATTGCCAAGTACGGCTTACCCTTTGCTTTGTTGAGCGACGAGGACGCGGCGGTCTGTACGGCCTACGGCGTCTACAAAGAGAAGAGCATGTACGGGCGGACATACATGGGGATTGAGCGAAGTACCTTTGTCATTGACGCCACCGGACGGATCAAAGCTTTGTTTCGGAAGGTCAAAGTCCCGGGACATGTGGACGAAGTGTTGGCGGCGGTGAAGGCCTAGCAGGTGAATGCGCGCCGCGCCCTCGGCGCGGGTGATGGTATGGATCCGCTGGAAAAAACATCCCATGCCTGTCGTGCCGCCGCGTTGTCACTCGTGCCGGGCTTGGGGCATCTCTATATCGGAGAAAAACGTGGCGGACCGCTGTTCATCGCTGGTGTGGTGCTGATGGTCCTCTGGGTGGGGTTGTTTTCGTTTGCCCTTGTGCCGCTGGTCGGGCTGATCCTGTTTTGCATGGGCGATACCTATCTCACCGTGAGCCGCGACCGCGGACTCCTTTCGTAACGACGCACCATGGGTCCTCAACAACAAGCCTCCCGTGCCCTTGCCGCCTTGTTCGCAATGTTCGTGTGGGTGAGTACCGGCACGGGTAGCGACGCGGCTGACAAGACTACCGGCCTGCTGACCCTGCGGGATGCGTTGACCTTGCCGAACCATCCGGTGCGGATCGATGCTCGATTGACGGCTACAGGTCAGACCGATCATCGTCCGCTGGGCGGAGTTCCGCTCCGTCTGCGCATCGACGGGAAAGACATCGCGATCGGAACGACCAACGAGACTGGGCAGGTGTCATTCGATTATCTGCCGAAGATGCGGGGCACCAATGTCATCAGCCTGTCGGTCGATCCGGCGGCGTCCGTGTCGGCGGAGCCGCGCGAAGCCACCCTCTGTGTATGGGAGCGCCGGAGACCGATCGTGTTGGTCGAACTGGAGTCGCTCATGCTGCCGGTCCCTTCCTCCACGCTATCCGAGCCAGCGGGAATCGGTGCAAAGTCTCCGACAGAGCCGGTACCTGATGCGGCGGAGGAGCTCTCAAAGTTGACGCAGTATTACTACAATGTGGTGTATGTGCCGGGTGGCGAACTGTCCTCGTCGGAGAGCGACGTAGGCCATATGCTCCGCCAGTGGTTAACGTCACACAAGTTCCCCCCGGGGTTCGTCGCGGTGCCGGGAACCGGGGGATTGAGTGCGACACTCGATGCGTTGAAGAATGATGGGTGGACCACGATGAAATCCGGTATCGGCCGCACAAGAGCATTCGCAGACATGCTGCTACAGCACCGGATGGAGGTGGTGGTGGTGCCGGAACTGCCTAAGGGGGAACTTCCACGAAAAGCCAAGGCTGCGAAGGATTGGAAAGAGGTGCGAAAGAAGTTGTGAGGGTGGCTGAAATCCCTTTCTTGCTCGCGCAACGCGCGGCCTCAGAAGGCCCTCGTTGGACGCGCGCAGTGGAAAGAGTTTGCCGCCACGCTCATGGGGTCTAGGGAGGGGGCGTGAAAGAGCTGGGAGGGTCGGGGAGGCATATGCTCGCAGAATGCGCACGTCAGAAGGTGCCCGTTCGATGAGGCGAAGGTGGATGGCCGGAAGGTCATTCACTCCAAGAACGAATCATGTTATGGTGAGCGCCCTGGGTGCGGGATCTTATTGAAGGAGCAGGAGACGGCATGTTGTTAGAAGGTAAAAAAGGACTCATTATCGGCGTGGCCAATAAGCACAGTATCGCCTGGGCCATCGCCCAGGCTGCGGCGCGCGAGGGCGCCCAGATGCTGTTCAGCTATCAGAATGAGCGGTTGCGCGAAAACGTTGAAGAATTGGTGCAGACCCTGCCGGGTGCGTCGGCCTGCGTCTGCGACGTCGGCGATGACGGTCAGATCGCCGCAATGATGAAACAGGCCTCGGAGAAACTCGGCCGGTTGGATTTTGTTGTCCATTCCCTGGCCTTTGCCCCGCGTGAGGAACTCAGCGGAGAATTTGTGAACACCACCCGCCAGGGATTCGCGACGGCCCTCGATGTGAGCGCCTATTCCCTCGTGGCGGTGACGCGGGCGGCGATGCCGTTGATGACGGAAGGCGGTTCAGTCGTCACGCTGACCTATCTCGGCAGCGAGCGGGTCGTCCCGCACTACAATGTCATGGGCGTGGCCAAAGCCGCGCTGGAGGCCACGGTGCGGTATCTGGCCCACGATCTTGGTCCCAAGAACATTCGGGTCAATGCCGTGTCTGCCGGGCCGATCAAGACGTTGGCGGCGCGCGGCGTGTCCGGGATCAGCAAGATGGTCGATCATCATCGGGCCTTCGCGCCGTTGCGGCGGGCGACCGAGCAGGGCGAAGTCGGCGATACGGCGCTGTTCCTCGTGAGTCCTTTGGGTCGCGGTATCACCGGAGAGGTGATCTACGTCGATGGGGGCTACCATATTCTCGGGTCGCTGGCGTCCGTCGAGTAAATTGTCGGAGGTCCCTCCCGTTCGATCCCTTCCCTCTGCCGCTCCCGGCCGCCTCCGGCCGGGGTGGTTTGCCTCTTGTCCTCTCCGCTCACGTCTGTGCCGTCTCCTGACCAGTCTGGTGGCTCTCGGTCTCACCTTGCCGGTCTTCGCTGCTGACCTGTCCGACCGGCAGGAGGACGGACTGGTTGGCCCGGTCCGGACCGTCGAAACCAGCGAAAGCCTTCTTATCCAAACTGATCGATACGATCAGGAGGGACGCGTGCTTGAACGTGTTCAAGGAGGCAGAGAGACCTCCCAGAGTCTATGGCCGTTGCGATTTACCTATACCTACGATCAGTCCGGGCGACGAATTGCCGAGGTCATACGGGATGCGCAGGGGGACCTCGTCAAGGAAACCCGTTCGGTGTATGACGATCGCGGCAATCGATCCGCCGAGCTGGCAGTGTGGGGGGACGGTACGTTCGAGAATGTGTCCCTGTATGACTATGACGGGGCACATCGCCGCATACGTGCGTTGCATTACAATGCGGTTCACGTGGTCAATCGCAACCTCTATGGCTACGACGAGGCGGGCCGCCTATCCCGGGAACGATTCGAGCGCAACTACCGGTATGATGCGGCTGGCAATCAGATCGTCATGACGGATCGATTTGATGCCGGGTACGAAGTGGCCATTCTGTATGATGGGGGTGGGCATGTAAGGGAAAAGGTGGTGTCCGACCTCAAGGGGCGGAGGCAGAGTCGTTCGGAGTTTCGCTATGACGAACGTGGGAGTCAGATCGAAGAACGCAGTTACGACGCCGGTGACCGTGTCACCGATCGGAAGGCCTATGAGTATGAATACGATGCGGTTGGAAATTGGATCAACGAAACGTTCCGCTGGTGGGAGGTCGTCAACGGCCGTGAGACGTTGAAGCAGTCGCACGTCCGCGAGCGGAGCCTCACCTATTATTGAAGCGCCGGCTCCGGTTTCCTGATGGGCCTGCCGAAGCGAACAGCCCTTCAAGTCGTCTCGTGGTCTCGGGCGATGATGCGTGCAAAGTCCTGAGGGCAGCCATCAGTCCGGGCTGCAACATGCGAGATTGTGACGGAGCATGGCGATGCTGAGTCCGGATCTGCGGGAGTCCGCGTGGAGTGGAGCAACGGCATACAGCATCCTGGGTTCCTTGAATTCTCTGTCTGGTACTGTTGAGTGTCGCCGGCGTGGACGCGGCCGGAGCAGGAGATGGACTTCCGGCATCCCGAACGCAGGGACCGCTGCGACAGTCTGCCGACAATCCGCGCTACTCCGCGGATGCGCAAGACCGGATGGTCTACCTCACCGGTTCCCACTCGCGGGAAAACTTTCAGGATGTCACACAGGTGTTCGACTATCCGGCCTGTCTCGATCGTCTGTCCGCGCCACATCACAAATTTCATTCGCATGTGGGGCACTGAATCGACCCATTCAGACGGCGGGTAGCTCATGCATTCTCCGACTCATGAGCAGGAGGTGTCGCCACGTCCGTATCTGCGCACGGGCCACCGGCATTGTCCTAGACAACAGGCCACGATTAGATCTGTCCCGCTTCAACCCTGGCCTCGGCCGGCTACTGGCTGGCCGATCGGGGGCGCGAAGAATTGATCCACATCCAGGCCGGCGGCGTGACGGCGGAAGCCGGCGCTCAAAAAGCGACTCGACCGGTGACCGTCAATCTGACCGGCGCGAGCGGCGCCTTCACCATGGAGTGGATGGAACTCAAAACCGGAAGCATGAAGCACGCAGACATCCTCATCGGCGGGAGCGAACGTTTGCTCACGTGTCCTTTCCAGGCAGTGGGCTGCTGTATCTCCGGAAGACACCGTAGAAAGCTGATATTGCCGGCCCTTTGGAATATCTCGCAGGTTCGTTGTGCGAAGATGAGGGAGGGGGGAGGCTACTGAATCTGCTCAGAAGCGCTCATCCTTTTTTCCATCCCGGTTGAGTCCCAGTCGCTCAACATGACTATTTCTCCAGCGTCATCAAATGTGAATTGGACATATCCGTATCCAGGAGGGTCAAACCTTGGCCCATCCTTCACCTGCACACGATATTCCCCCTTCAATGAAAGGGGCAGTGCAGGAGTGATCTCGTTGAGGCCGTCATATTTCTTTCCATACCCGATTTCGTCAATCGATCGCTCGCCACTTAACGACCATACTGGATCCCACTGATTATCCCCTATCTTCTCTTGAACGATCAGCTCGACGACGTTGTGCGTTGCACGCGCAGTTCCCTCAAGCTTGTAGAATCGGAAATAGATTGTGTCGCCATATTTGCCCTCTGCTTTGACAATGAAAGCCCGGGAGCATGACGACAAGGTGCCGGAAAATGTTGCGAGCAATAGAAGGAGGAGCAATGCTGTTCTTGCCATGTTGTCCCCTGTGTTCATCGCACGTGAAGGGTTCAACGTGGTGAGAGGCTCTCTTAATCTGGACCAGGCTGCTCTGGGTGGAGCAGCTTAGCGCTACGGCGTCAGCGGTCCCGTGATGGGGCTGCCGGGTTTGGCTTCGCTTGATGGCCCGGCGCTTTCTTGGGGCAGGATGCGGAAGTGGGTGACGGCAAACGAGACGGCTTGCCCGACGACAAAATTGCAGCGGCGAAACTCTTCTTTGTTCATGCGCGAGCGGAGAATCAATCCGTCCGCGGTTTCGATCTCCAGCCGGTACGCGACCCCGAGAAAATAAATGTGGCGGAGTTTGGCCTGCTGACGGTAGCGGGTCGCATCTTCGGCGACCTTCACGTAGTACGGGCGGAAGCCGACTTGGAGCTTCTGGCCGTCGGAGAATCCTGGAGCGGGGAATTCCAGTGAGCCCACCTGCACCTGCCCGCGCCGCACGATGCCTTCCACGATGTTCATCGACCCGATAAAGCGCGCCACAAATTCCGTGGCCGGTTCTTCGTAGACGTCGGCGGGCGAGCCGGCCTGTTCCAGCTTGCCTTTGGAGAACACGATGATGCGGCCGGACACTTCCATCGCTTCTTCCTGATCGTGAGTGACGAAGAGACTGGTGACATTCAAATCCGTATGCAGGCGGATGAGCCACTCGCGTAGCTCCTGCCGCACCTTGGCATCGACCGCGCCGAACGGTTCGTCCATCAACAGCACGGAAGGACGTGGCGCGAGTGCCCGCGCGATGGCGACACGCTGACGTTGCCCACCGGAGAGTTGGTGCGGGTAGCGACTGCCCAGTCCGTCCAGGCTCATGAGGGCGAGCAACTCCAAGACGCGCTGTTCGATATCGTGCCGGTTCCACTTCTTGATCTTGAGGCCGAAGGCGATGTTGTCGAAGACCGTCAGGTGTTTGAAGAGGGCGTAATGTTGGAACACGAAGCCGATGTTGCGTTCCTGCACGGTCAGGTCGTTGACGCGTTTGCCGTCGATAAAGATGTCACCAGACGTTGGAACTTCCAGGCCGGCAATCAACCGCAACACCGTGGTTTTTCCGCTGCCGCTTGGGCCGAGCAGGCCGAGCAGTTCACCTTCGTTCACCACGAACGAGACATTGCCGACCGCCGTTCCGGAACCGAATTTCTTGGTGAGCCCGCGTACTTCTATTTTCACCGGCTTACTGCGCTCCCGCTTCCGCGACGGTCGTCTCCGCTCTGGCCTTCGCAATCTCCAGCACCGTGAGGATCGCGAAAGAGACGGCGAGCAGGGTCAAGGCCACGGCATTAGCCGCCACATAATTGAAATCGACATAACTTTGATAGATATGCAAGGTGGCGGTCTGCGTGAGCAGCAGAATGTTCCCCGACACTACTAATACGGCCCCGAATTCGCCGATCGCCCGCGCAACGGTGAGGGTCGCACCATAGACCAGCCCCCAGCGCAAGGCAGGGAGGGTCACCTTGAGAAAGACCTGCCACTCGTTGGCGCCCAACGTGCGCGCCGCCTCTTCTTCCTCGGTGCCCAGGGTCTGCAACAGTGGCGTGAGTTCCCGCACCATGAACGGAAAGGTCACGAACAGGGTGGCGAGAATCATGGCGGGCAGCGCGAAGAGTACCTTGATGTGAGCCTGGCCGAACAAGGCGCCCAGCATGGTGTCCGGCCCAAAAAGTAGGATCAGCATGAATCCGGCGATCACGGGCGACACGGCAAAGGGCAGGTCGATCACGCCACTGACCAGACTGCGGCCCCAGAACTGTTGCCGTGCCAATACCAGCGCCGTCATGGTGCCGAAGACGAGGTTCAGCACCAGCACGATCAACGTGATCTCAGCGGTGAGCGTAAAGCCGTGCAGTGCCTCTGGCCGGGAAATTTCCGCCCAGAAGGCTGCCAGCCCTTCGCTGAAGCTCTGGCTCGCCATGTAGAGGATCGGGCCCACCAAAAGGACTAGAAAATAGAGCCAGACAATCCCGATCAACAACCAACGCATGCCCGCACTCCCGTGACATTCACCACGATCACAACCCGGTTCGCCCTTCAGTGCGCAGCCGTCGGCACTGCCGAATCCTGGCCCGGTTGCTCATTCCGACTCGACCAGCGAAACAGTTGAGGCAACCGTTCACCGGGACGCCGGGTCAGCCGTTCCAGCAGCAGCAGCACCACAAACGAAATGAGCAGAATCAACACGGAGACGGATGTCGCCGCCTGCGGGTTGTAGCTTTCGATTTCTCCGTACACGTACACCGACGCGACCTGTGTCTTCATCGGGATATTGCCCGCCACGATGACGATCGAGCCGAACTCGCCCAGCGCCCGAACAAAGGTCAGGAACACGCCGGTTAATAGGCCTGGTAGGACGGAGGGGACCGTTACCTTCCAGAAGGTCATCCAGGGGCTCGCTCCGAGGGTGAACGCCGCTTCCTCCTGATCGCGTTCGAGTCCCATCAGCACCGGCTGAAGTGAACGGATCGTAAACGGCATGGTGACAAACAGCATGGCCAGAATGATGCCGGGCTGGTTGTACAGCACCGTCAGGCCACCCTGCTGGAGCCAGGTGCCGATGACGCTGGTCGGCCCATAGATGGCGGCAATCATCAGTCCGGCCACAAGGGTGGGAATGGCGAATGGCAGATCGACCAGGGCGTTCAAGAGCCAGCGACCGGGAAATTCGTACCGCACGAGTACAAGGGCCGACAAGGTGCCGAAGACGGCATTGATGGCCGTCGCAATGGCGGCAGTTTCTACGGTCAGCCAGAGTGCCGCCGCGGCTTGTGGTGCCGACAAATCCTGGATGAAGCGATCCCAGCCTGCGGCGACGGACTGTTGCGCGAGGGCCGCCAGAGGCAGAAAGATCAACAGCAGCACGTAGCCGACCGCCGCGGACCGGAGCGCCACACTGACTAACAGATGAGAGGTCAATGATCGCTCCCCGTTCTACTTTCTTGATACGTCTTCGACAATCTTCGTCCACAGCCCTTGGGGGCCGAACAACTTGGTGCTGACCTGATCCCATCCGCCGAGCTCCGCGATCGTAAAGAGGCGGGCCGGTTGGGGCAGTGCGGTACCGGAGGCAGGAGCCGCTACGTCACGATCCAACGGCCGGAATCCCAGCTCGATAAACGCGGCTTGTGCCTCTGGTCCATGGAGGAAGGTGACAAACGCTTCGGCCAGATCCCTGGCCTTATGCCGATCGGCATAGGTGTCAACGACTGCGGCGGGATTTTCGATCCACACGGTTTCGGCCGGCACAATGATCTCGTAGGGGCGGCCGCTTTTGACGCGCGGCAACAGTTCGTTTTCATAGGTCACGATTACATCGCCGACGCCGCGCTCGAAGGTCGTCACCGATTCGCGGCCGCTCTTGTCCATGACTTTCACGTTGCGCTGAATGCGGGTCAGCAAGTCGACTGCTTGCGTCGCGGCCGCTTCCGGAGCCACCGGTTTTCCCGCCCGCTGCTCGGCCAGTTTCAGTCCTGCGCCATAAATTGCGATCACATCCCACATGGCGCCGCCGGAGGTTTTGGGATTGGGATACAAGACTTCAACGCCGGGCCGAGCCGCATCTTCCCAGCCCTTCACGCCTTTGGGATTGCCTTTCCGGACGCCGAGCGCCACGACCGAGGCGGAGATCATGCCGCCATGCGGGGCCTTTCTCCAGTCATGCGTGATCAGGCCGGCTTTGGTGATTTGATCGACATCACCTTCCAGCGAGAGCACGGCGACATCCGCATCGAATCCGCCGATGATCGCGCGCGCCTGGGCACCGGAGGCGCCATAGGAGCTGCGCACGCGGACATCCTGTCCTGTCTTCTGCTTCCAGTAGCGCTGAAAGGCGGGAATGATGTGGCGCTCGTACGCTTCCTTCGGCACGCTGTAAGCAGCCAGAATCAAATCCCGCGTCTCGGCTGCGTGGCTCGATGCCGCCGGGAACGTGAATAGGCCCCAGAATGTGAGGACGCTGAGTACGAGTGTTGTGATGATATGGCCGGTGGTACGCATTAAGATCCTTCCGCCAGTTTGGTATGGGCGAATCGACTCAAGGTGTAATGGTCGACAATGTTGGCAATGGCATCGCGGACTTCTCCCATGGCCTGCTGTAACGGGCAGGACGGTTTGGCGGCGTAGGGACAGTCGGCGCATTTTTGATACGCGGTTTTGCTGACGCAACTGATCGGCGCGAGCGGTCCGTCTAAAATCCGGATCACTTGGCCCAGCGTAATGTCGTCGGGAGACTTGATCAGGGCGTATCCGCCACGAATCCCGCGGCGGCTGGCCAGCAGCCCGGCACGTTTGAGTGCCAGTAGAATCTGTTCGAGAAACTCGACAGGAATGTTCTGCCGTTCGGCAATCTCATGGCGCTGGAGCACGCGGCCTCCGTAGGTCTCGCAGAGTTCGAGCAGTGCCCGGAGCCCGTATTCACTCTTCTTGGAGAACTTCATAGCGTGAGAAGTTGTCTAGTGAGTTGCTCAAGATTTTGCAGAATAAACCAGCGCGCGCCACGATTCAAGCGATTCGACGACGAGATGGCGAAGAAGAAATCCGCGCCGCCTCATGTGACGTTCCGCACCGCAACCCATTGAAATCGGAGCTTCAATTTCTTGACACCCTGTAACCGTTCTTGCTAGCTTCAGGCCTGCTTTTTCATCCGTCATCACGAGCAGCCAGCGGCTAGATCTGGACACCCGGTGAATTTCCAAGACCTCATTCTCACCCTGCATCGTTTTTGGGCCGACCGTGGATGTGTCGTTCATCAACCCTACGATTTGGAAATGGGCGCGGGGACTTTCCATCCTGCGACCTTTCTTCGTTCGCTTGGGCCGGAGCCCTGGCGTGCCGCCTATCCGCAGGCCTGCCGCCGTCCGACCGACGGGCGATACGGGGAAAACCCCAATCGCATGCAGCACTACTATCAGTATCAGGTGGTGCTGAAGCCCGCGCCGGATGACATTCAAGGCCTTTATCTCGAAAGCCTCAAGCAACTCGGCATCGATCCGAAGAAACACGACATCCGGTTTGTGCAGGACGACTGGGAATCCCCCACCCTCGGGGCATGGGGGTTGGGCTGGGAAGTCCGTCTCGATGGAATGGAGATTACCCAGTTCACCTATTTCCAGGAGATCGGCGGAATCCCGCTCAATCCGATCACCGGCGAGATTACGTACGGGACCGAACGCATCGCGATGTATCTGCAGCAGGTCGATAACGTCTACGATCTGCAGTGGACCGACGGCGTGACCTACGGCGACGTGCATCACCGCAGCGAAGTCGAGTTTTCACGCTACAACTTCGAAGAGGGAGAAGTGCCCATGCTCATGGCCACCTTCCAAGCGTTCGAAGGAGAATGTCAGCGTCTGCTCGAAAAGAAGTTGACGCTCCCGGCCTACGATTACTGCATCAAAACCTCGCACATGTTTAACCTGCTCGACGCGCGTGGCGCGATCAGCGTGACCGAGCGGACTTCCTATATCGCCAGGGTGCGGGCGTTGGCGCGGCGCTGCGCCGAATCATATCTAGCCGACCGAGAGGCCATGGGGCATCCCTTGATCAAACAACCGGGGCGGGTAGGTAAAGGAACCACCAGCCACACACCGGTCACCACCAAGTAGCCTGCGGACCCGACTCCACGATGCCAACGAAAAAACCCAAGACCAAGACCGCTTCACGTGTGAAGAAGCCTGCATCGGCCTCACGCGCCAAGACTCCGGCTACGACCGAATTGCTGCTTGAAATCGGCACGGAGGAGTTGCCCTATCAGTTTGTGGCCCCGGCCTTACGCGCGTTGCAGCAGGGGGCGGAGACGTTGTTGAAAGACCTGCGGCTGACCCACGACTCCGTACGGACCATGGGCACCCCGCGTCGACTGGTGTTGTTGGTCGAAGGACTGGCCAAACAGCAAGCCTCCGCGGTGACAGAGGCCATGGGGCCGTCGAAAGCCGTGGCCTTCGACCAGTCCGGTCAGCCCACGAGAGCAGCCATCGGGTTTGCCGCCGGGCAGGGCATTCCCGTCGAGGCACTGGAAATCCGGCAGACGCCCAAGGGCGAATACCTCTTTGCCGTAAAGCAGGAGAAGGGGCAGCCTGTTGCGTCGGTGCTGACGCAGGCCTTGCCGCAGTTGCTGGCGAAGTTGTCGTTCCCCAAGGCCATGCAGTGGAATCAGACCGGTGTGCGGTTTGCCAGGCCGGTGCGGTGGTTGGTGGCTCTCTGCGGCGGAAAAGTCCTGCCGATTCACTTCGCGACGATCAAGGCCGGCAATCTCAGTCAGGGACATCGGGTGCTGGGTGTCAAGGTATCCAGTCCGAAGGGCTTTCCGGTCAAGTCCATCGCGCATTATGTGAAAGAGACGGAACGCCACAGTGTGATTGTGGATCAGGATCGGCGACGGGCCATGATCGTCGACCAATTGGCCTCGCTGGCCAAGTCCGCGCGAGGGCATGTGCACCAGGACGACGAGCTGCTGGAGCAGGCCGTCTATATGGTGGAATGTCCGCTGACGATTCTGGGTTCTTTTAAGCCGCACTATCTCTCGCTCCCGAAAGAAATTCTGATGACCTCGATGAAAGAGCACCAGGGGTATTTTTCCCTTGTGGACTCGAAAGGTGCGTTGTTGCCGAATTTTCTCGCGGTCACCAACATGAAGCTGTCGAACATGCAGCTGATCCGCGAGGGCAACGAGCGGGTCCTGGCTGCCCGTCTGGCGGACGCGAAATTCTTCTTCGACGAGGATCGCAAGACATCCCTGGCCGATCGTGTGGCGAAGCAGTTGGCGGTGACCTTTCATCAAAAACTCGGCAGCCTGCATCAGAAGACGCAGCGCGTGGTGGCGATGGCGGAGTTCCTCGCCGCACAGGTCGGTGATGAACAGTTCCGGCAGGCGTGCCGGCGTGCGGCTGAACTCAGCAAGGCCGATCTGCTGACCGGTATCGTCGGAGAGTTTCCGACGCTCCAAGGGATCATGGGCGGCGAATACGCGGCGCATGACGGTGAATCTCCCGTCGTCAGCGCGGCGATTCGCGAGCAGTACATGCCTCGCGCCATGGAAGGGGAGTTGCCGGAGTCCTTGGCCGGCAAGGTGCTGTCCCTGGCCGATCGATTGGATAGTATCGCGGGATTTTTCCTGGTCGGTCTGATCCCGAGCGGATCCGAAGATCCCTTCGCGCTTCGACGCCATGCCACGGCCATCGTGCGCATTGTGATCGAGAGCGGGTTACGTGTGAATCTTGCGCAAGTCGTGCAAACCGCTCAGGAGGTCTTGGCCGGTCAGAATGTGACGGCTGCGCCTCAGACGGGCAAAGGCGGAGCGCCGGACGTGATCAGCTTTCTCTTTGAGCGGGTCCGCTTCTACGGAAAGAGTACGCATCAATTGCGCGACGATGTCATGGAGGCCGTGCTCAAATCAGTCGATCGCGGGAGCATCGACATTGTGGATCTCTTCGACAAGATGAAGGCGCTCCAGCAGATTACCGTGCGGGCCGAGTTCGATCCCTTGATTGTCGGGTTTAAGCGCGCCCACCGGTTGACGGAAAAAGAGCAGTGGGACCGGAAGCCGGTGGACTCCGGGTTATTCCGGGAGCCTGCCGAGACGGCGTTGCATCACACCGTCCAGAACAGTCATGAGGACTATCGCGCGGCGATGGGGCACGGTCAGTATGGGCAGGCGCTGGACGTGCTGGTTCGCATGAAAGGATCGATCGACGATTTTTTCAACGCGGTCATGGTGAATTCCGAGGATCCGGCGATTCGCGGGAATCGACTGTCGCTCTTGAAGGAAGTCGACGATTTGTTCATGTCATTCGCTGATTTCTCCCAGATTGTGGTACAAGGGACATAGCGGATGGTGAACGATTGGACGCGACTTCTGAGAGCTTCCCTCAGTCACCCGAGGCACGCGACGCGGCCCAGGTAAGGGCGACCAAAGTTCGGCGGTTTGCGTCCGGCATCAGCGTCGTCATGATGGTGGTGTGCAACGCGGTGTTTCTCTTCGGCATCTGGGTGACCGGCCTGAATTTTGAACGGCTGGTGCGGACACCGGATATCTATGATTCCAGACAAGACATTTGCCTGCGACTGGCCTACCAGCATGTGCCGGGCTCGGAAAACCCCGTGCAGTTTTGTTCGGAGTGGCTCAACCTCGCCGACCCGACCGGCAAGACTCATACGTTTCAGAAAGATGCGCAACTTAAGCAAGGTGCAGACGGAACGTATTATTTCGACTATGGACCGTTCGTGGACTACCGGCTGTTTGCGGTCGGCGCGTTCGTGGTGGGAATCATCGTGTGCGGCATTCGCGTGACCAGACACGTCGTCAACCGCTATCGCATGCGATTGGAAGCCGCCGCCCGCCCATCGGTCCCGACTCATTGACCTCATAGCAGAAGGAGAGCGTCGCGTGGCCAAGAAATACGTCTATTACTTCGGAGATGGAAAAGCCGAGGGCAAAGGCAACATGAAGGAATTGCTCGGCGGCAAGGGCGCCGGACTGGCCGAGATGACCAATCTCAAAGTGTCCGTGCCTCCCGGGTTTACGATCTCCACCGAGGCCTGCGTCGAATACTACAAGCGCGGCAAGGCGTATCCTCCAGGCATGATGGACGAGGCGTTGCATGCCCTCAAGAAGATTGAACGATCGATGAAGGCCGGTTTCGGCGATCCGGACAATCCCCTGCTGGTTTCCGTGCGTTCCGGCGCCCGCGCCTCGATGCCGGGCATGATGGACACCGTGTTGAACGTCGGGTTGACCACCAAGACAGTCCATGGGCTGGCCATCAAGACGAAGAACGAACGGTTTGCGCAAGACAGCTATCGCCGCTTCATCAGCATGTTCGGCAGCATCGTCATGGGCATCAATCGCGAACATTTCGAAGACATTCTCAAACACAAAAAACGGGACCTCGGGGTCACGCAGGACACCCATCTCGATGCCAAGGCGCTCAAGGAACTGGTCGTCAGTTTCAAAGAGCTCGTGAAGGAAGAAACCAAACGGGATTTCCCCGACGATCCGCTCGAACAGCTGCGGATGGCGATCAATGCCGTGTTCTCCTCTTGGTACGGCGCGCGGGCGGTGACCTACCGCCGTCTGTACAACATTCCCGAAACCTGGGGCACGGCGGTGAACGTGGTGGCCATGGTGTTCGGCAATATGGGGGAGACCAGCGGCACCGGCGTGGCCTTCACGCGCGACCCCGCTACCGGACAACGCCAGTTCTTCGGCGAATGTTTGACGAACGCGCAGGGGGAAGACGTGGTGGCCGGCATCCGGACTCCGCTGCCCGTGAACCAGCTCGAAAAGTTCATGCCGCAGGCCTACAAAGACTTGGAAACGACCTATAAGCGATTGGAACGTCACTATCGGGACATGCTCGACCTGGAGTTCACCATCCAGGAGGGCAAGTTGTACATGTTGCAGACCCGCGTCGGCAAACGGACCGGAGTCGCGGCGGTCCGGATTGCCGTCGACATGGTGAAGGAAGGCCTCATCACCAAGAAAGAGGCGCTCCAGCGGATCGGGCCCGACCAGCTCGCGCAGTACCTCTATCCGATTTTCGATGCCAAAGAAGAATCGCAGTGCACGCCGCTCGGCAAGGGGTTGCCGGCCGGTCCTGGCGCGGCGGCCGGGAAAGTCGCGTTGACGGCCGACCGTGCGGTCGAAATGAAAGCCGCCGGCAATCGTGTCGTGCTGGTGCGGCAGGAGACCAGCCCTGACGACATTCACGGTATGAACGCCGCCCTGGGTTTTCTGACCGCGCGTGGTGGCATGACGTCTCACGCGGCCGTCGTCGCCCGGCAGATGGGCAAAGTCTGCGTCGCCGGATGTGAGGCCATTGAGGTGGTGGATAGTCAGACCGTGCGCATCGGCAGCCAGATTTTCCGCGAAGGGGACTATCTGTCCGTCAACGGGTCGACCGGCAACGTGTACGGCGGCGACATTCCCGTTGTGGAGTCCGAAGTCATCCAGGTGCTGCAGGGCAAGATGGAAGCCGCGGCCTCGGAGAAATATCAGTTGTTCGAATCGGTCCTGAAGTGGGCCGACGGCGTGCGCAAGTTGAAGGTTCGGGCCAATGCGGATGTGCCGGATCAAGCCCGCATTGCGCGGAGCTTCGGTGCCGAAGGGATCGGCTTGTGCCGTACTGAACACATGTTCTTCGCCGAGGATCGCATCCAAATCATGCAGAAGATGATCCTCGCGCGGAAACGAGAAGAGCGGGAGATGTACCTGGAGCAGCTGCTGCCGTTGCAGAAGCAGGACTTCATCGGGCTCTACCGCGAAATGAAGGGCTTCCCGGTCACGATCCGGTTGCTCGATCCGCCGTTGCATGAGTTTCTCCCGAAGCGTGAAGATCTGATGGTGGAAATTGCGCAACTGGAACTGACCAGCGGCTCGCCGACCGTGCTCGAAGAGAAGAAACGGTTGCTGGCCCGTGTGGAAGAACTGCATGAGTTCAATCCCATGCTGGGTTTGCGAGGCTGCCGCCTCGGGATCACGATGCCGGAAATCACGAAGATGCAAGCGCGCGCGATCATCGAAGCGGCGTGCGAATTGGCGAAGGAAGGGACGAAGATCGTTCCGGAAATCATGATTCCTCTGGTCGGCATGGTTTCGGAAATGAAGGCGCAGAAGGATCTTGTGCGCGAGGTCGCCACGGAAACCATGAAGCGGTACGGCGTGAAGTTGTCCTATCTCGTCGGTACCATGATCGAGTTGCCGCGCGCCGCCGTGACGGCCGATCGTATCGCGGAGGAGGCGGAATTCTTCTCCTTCGGCACCAACGACCTGACCCAAACCACGTTCGGCTTCTCCCGCGATGACGCGGCCAAGTTTATCGATTTCTACAAGACGGCGAATATTCTCGACAGCGATCCGTTCGCGGTTTTGGATCGGGAAGGCGTGGGGTCGCTCATGCGGACGGCGATTACCGGCGGGCGCAAGACCCGGCCCACGATCAAGCTGGGTATTTGCGGCGAGCATGGGGGTGATCCCAGTTCCGTCGAGTTCTGTCACCTGTTGGGGTTGGATTACGTGAGTTGTTCCCCCTATCGGGTCGGCATCGCTCGATTGGCGGCGGCACAGGCGGCGCTGACGCAGGAAGAGGCGGAAAAAGCCAAGCCGAAGAAAGCTCGACCAAGCAGTAAGGGAGCGGCCAAGGCCAAGGCGACCAAGAAGGCCGCGAAGCCTGTGGCGGTCAAGCAGCGGCCTGCTGCCAAACGCGCGGTACGGAGCCCGAAGCGTACGAAACGGTGAGATCGTCTTCCCGCGATCTTGAATTCATGGCCCTGGCGCTTCGCCTTGCCGCGAAGGGCCGGGGCCACACCAGCCCCAATCCCATGGTCGGCGCGGTTGTCGTCAACCGCGGGACCATCGTCGGGCAGGGCTCCCATCGCAAAGTCGGCGGCCCCCATGCCGAAGTGATCGCCCTCAGTCAGGCCGGCTCTCGTGCCAAAGGCGGCACCCTCTACGTCACCCTCGAACCCTGCAGTCATCTGAAAAAACGCACCCCGCCCTGTGTCCCGCTTGTCATCGCGTCCGGTGTCCGCCGCGTCGTCGTGGGCATGGTCGATCCGAATCCTCAGGTGCAGGGTCGAAGCGTAGCCCAACTCAAGCGGGCAGGGATCGCGGTCGACCTCGGGTGCCGCGAACGTGAAGCCAGGCAACTCAACGAGGCCTATATCCATTGGGTGCAAACGGGCCGGCCCTTTACCATCTTGAAAGCCGGAATGACCTTGGATGGGCAGATCGCAACCGCCCGCGGCGAATCGCAATGGATTACCGACGAGGCAGCGCGGATGCGGGCTCATCGACTGCGCGCGGACGTCGATGCCGTGCTCGTCGGAATCGGCACGGTCTTGCGAGACAATCCCCGGTTGACCGCGAGGCCGGGCAGCGACCTGTCTCCACGGCAGCCCCTGCGTATCGTGGTGGACAGCCGTTTACGGATTCCCTTCAAGGCCGCGGTGCTCGAAGCGCAGCAGGATGCTCACACCCTGCTCGTCACGACAAGTGCGGCTCAGCCGCGTAAGATTGCCACCTTGAAAGGCCGTGGCGTCGACGTGTTGGTCCTTCCGAAGGCGAGGGGCCACGTCGATCTGCGTTCGTTGTGGGGACGGCTTGGCCAACTCGGCATCACGAGCCTGCTCGTCGAAGGGGGCAGCGAGCTCAATGCAGCCGTGGTGCGGGCCGGCCTCGCCCAACGGCTCATGTGTTTCGTTGCGCCGCTTCTGCTCGGCGGGCAGGATGCCAAGGGGTTGCTGGGCGGCTTGTCGCCGCGCCGCCTGCGAGAAGCCGTGCTTCTCAAGAATGTGCGCATCGAGCCGGTCGAGCGTGATATGCTGATCGAAGCAGATTTTTCCACTGACTAGGAGCACGGTTCACTTGTTAGTCCGTTCCGTTTGTGCTGCTCATCCACGCAGATCCTTTGCGCTGTTGTTTTTCCTGTGCTGCCTTGTGGTGATCGGCCTTGTGGTGACGACGGCCGATGCCGGCGAGCAACCCTCCGCCACAGACCTTGCCGCCCAAGTGTGGCAATACCTCACAACCGAAGACGGGGAACAGGCACGCGCGGTGCTGGCGACGATTCTGCAACGCCCCGATGCGACCGTGCCGGCGGTAGAGGAGATTGTGCGCAAGGGACAGCCCCATGGTCTCCAACCGGTTGGTTTGCTGCCGGACGAACAGATCGTTGTGCGTGATCGCCCCTATCGGCTGAGCTTGTCGGTCCCGCAGAGTTATGAGCCGACCAAGGACTATGCGTTGGTGGTCTGCCTGCACGGGGCCGGGTTCACCGGTGAAGCCTATCTGGATCGATGGAAGTCCCGGTTGGGGGAACAGTACATCCTGGCCTGTCCGACCTATCCGGCCGGTGCCTGGTTTACGAGGCGGGCGGAAGATCTCGTGTTGGCGACGGTGCGCAACCTACAACAGCGCTATCGGATCGACCCGAACCGGATCTTTTTGAGCGGCATGTCCAACGGCGGGATCGGCGCCTGGTTGATCGGGATGCACCATGCCCCGCTCTTCGCCGGTCTTGCGCCGATGGCCAGCGGGATCGACGATGTGCTGTTTCCGTTCCTCGAAAATCTCCGTACGACGCCGATCTATATCATCCATGGATCGCAGGATCAGGTCATGCCGGTGGAGTTGAGCCGCAAACTGGCCGGTGAGCTGAAGAATCTCGGGTATCCGTTCATCTACCGTGAGCATGACCGTACCCACGCGATGGCCGGGGGCCATTTTTTTCCGCGGGAAGAACTGCCTGATCTGGTGAAGTGGTTCGATAATCAGCGCCGGACCCCGGTACCAAAGACCGTGACGGTCGTGCGTGATGCGAGCCATCTGTTGCCGTTCGGTTGGGTGCGGATCGATGCGACGGATCAGATTGCTTCCTTTTCCGAAGACCTCATCGACAAACGGGACGACAGCATTCGCCAACGGACCTACGCCCGATTGACCGCACAAGTGACGGGGCCGAATAGGATTGACGTACACACCGACCATGTGCGGCAGTACGCGCTGTATCTGAATGATGAACTCGTCGATCTCTCCAAGCCGATCCTCATCACCACAGATGGACAGGTGTCCTTCGAAGGTGTGGTTACTCCACAGGTCGATACGTTGCTGCGACAGGCACGTCTCAGGCACGACCCTGCACAGCTCTTTCCCGCTCAGGTGACGATCTCCGTGCCGCAGCGGCCTTCATGACCAGGGCCGGCCTGGCCGTTCGGCGCATCGGCGCGGCGGCGGTCGTCTTCGTGGCCGGAGCTGTCGCCTTCCTCTCCAGCGGGTATGCCGAATCAGATCGTTGCCCGCTTCCTTCCCTCCATGCCGGGGTCCTATTTCCTCTCGACCGGATTGACGCTGCCTGGGCTTGCCGGATCGAGCCGATCGTCACGCATTACACGACCGCCAACAAGGTCGGTCCGATCCGCACGCCGTTACCCGAACAGATTTATCTGTACTTGCTGGAGCATCCGGTGATGGCCGCGGCCCTCGCCAATCGTCTCGACCTTGGACTCTACAAGGCTGAGTTGCGCGGGCCGGATGAGTTTTGGGCGACGGACGGTGAAGGCACGGAAGGCATCGTGCATCCGCTCTATCAGGATCGAAGCACGCGGATCTACTATGTCGAGGGAACCCATGACGGACGGTTTGTGCCGCGCGTCAGCGGCAAGGCCCTGGTGTTGTTCAAATTGCATCCGGTACAAGATGGGCAGGGGATCGAATCGACCGACAATACGATGGTGGCCTACCTGCGGCTCGATAACCGGCTGTATGCGGGGTTGCTCTCGCTGCTTCGGCCGCTCATCGGCAACGTGGTGAACCGGCAAATCGTAAAGGCGTTTGATGCCGCCCGTCGTCTGGCCGGGGCTATGCGTGACCATCCGGATCAGGTGCTGTTCGAGGCGACGGACCCGCCGGGGTTACCGGATGAACAGGTCGCCTTCTTGAAAGCCGCTCTCGCATCCTTGCACAATCCGGGGCAGAGACCGGGCCCTGCTGCACCATGAGATCGTGATGACCACCTCCCGAAGCTTTTTCTACCTCTGTACCCTCGGCGTGTTTTGTTTCATCAGTTACAACCTCGTACGTATGCCGGTGTTGTCGCTCTTTGCCGAGTCGCTCGGTGCGGGACCGGAGCGGATCGGCTTGATCGTCTCCGTATCCACGATCACCGGGGTGTTGCTGAAGTTGCCTTCTGGCGCACTGTCCGATATTTACGGGAGAAAGATGCTGCTGCGTATCGGCGTGGTGGCGTTCGGATTGCCGCCGTTCATCTATCCGTTCATTTCCGACCTCAATGCGCTGACGGCCTTACGATTCGTGCATGGCCTGGCGACGGCCATCTTTGCCCCCAGCGCCCTGGCGACCGTGGCCGATCTCTATAAGGAGCGGCGAGGGGCCGCGTTGGGAACCTATACCGCCTGCACCCAGTCCGGGTCGCTCCTGGGGCCGTTTCTCGGGGGGTGGCTGGCCCATGCGGCCGGGTTTCCCACCGCCTTTGTCACCGCCGGAATCTTCGGGTGCATCGCCATTCTGATCTTCTTCAGCCTTCATCTGGACGAGCCGCCTCCTCGCGTGCGTGAGAAGGGGCTGGCTCCGGTCATCACGGAAATGGGGAAGGGCTTTCTCGCGGTGGCCCGCAACCGGAAAGTGCTGATCACCAGTTCCACCGACGCGGCCAAGATGATCGCCAATGGCGCGCTCATGGCGTTCCTTCCGCTCTATGGCCTTTCCATCGGGCTGAACGCCGGTGAAGTCGGTCTGCTGTTCAGCGTGCAGGCCTTCACGTCGTTTTTCTCGAAGCCTGTGATGGGGCGTGTGTCGGACCGGATCGGACGGCAGCCGTTGATCGTGCTCGGTTTGGTCATTTGCTCCACGACCTTCATCACGATGCCCCACGTCGAATCGTTCGCGGTGATGCTGCTGCTGTCCTCGGGGTTTGGATTCGGGGAGGCGGTGGTCTCCTCCTCATCCGCCGCCCTGGTGGCCGATAGTTCAGAGTTCAAACGGCTGGGAGCGGGCATGGGTATGCAGGGGACGGTCATGGATATCGGCCATGCCAGCGGCCCACTCCTGGCCGGGTTTTTGATTGCCCACGCCAGCTATCAAGGGGCATTTGCGGTGATCGCCGGGATCCAGATCCTCGCGGCTGTCGCGTTTTGGGCGACGATGAGATCGCTCACGCGGTAGTGGTATAATGCCGCCGCTTTTTTCGGGATGACGACGATTCATTAACAGGGAAGCAGGGAAAGATGGATACGGACTTTATCGAAACGTTGCAGCGCGGGATCGCGGTGGTGGGGGGCATCGGGTTGGTGGGATTCTGTCTGTATCTCTTAAAGACTCACAAGGGAGCCTAGCGCATGTTCAGCGGCATTGTGGAAGAGATGGGCGCGGTGTCGGTGCTGAATCGGAGTTTGGCGGGCACGCGCCTGACGATTATTGCTTCGACCGTGATGGGCGATCTCACGATCGGCGCCAGTGTCAGTGTGAACGGTGTCTGCCTCACGGCGGTCGCTCGCACCGATCACGACTTCTCGGTTGACGTGTCGCCGGAAACGCTCAACATCACGACGCTCGGCAGTCTCACGTCCGGTTCCCCGGTGAATCTCGAGCGTGCCATGAAACTGAACGAGCGCATCGGCGGCCACATGGTCTCCGGCCATGTCGACGGGGTCGGCGTGATTCGGAGCCGGCATCAGGACGGTAATGCGGTGATTCTGGAGATCGAGGCACCGAAGGATGTGTTGCGACTCTGTGTCGGCAAGGGATCGATCACGGTGGACGGCATCAGCCTGACGATCAACGACGTAACCGACCGCTCGTTTGTGGTGGCCATTATTCCCCACACCGCGAAGGTCACGACACTCGGACTGAAGCAGGTAGGGGACCAGGTCAACCTGGAATCGGACCTGATCGGCAAGTACGTCGAACGGCTCTTACAGGAGCGCGGCCTGCTCCCTCCAAAACCAACCCCGGTCATCGATAAGGACTATCTGCAGCGTCGGGGATTGTTGTAACTGTTCCCGTCGCGGTTCCGGTCACGAAGACTCTCCGGTCTATTTCACCAGAAACCCTTTCGAATCTTCTCCCGAGGCTGTGGTGAGGGTCATCATGGCCATCCCTTTTCGTCGGCCCTTCGGCACGACGGCGGTGATCTGCGTATCATTGACGAAGGTGAACGTCGCGGGATAGCCGGGACCGAACGAGAGCGAGCGCAGACAAGCGGCCGGGCCGAAACCTTTCCCGAAGAGGGTCACGGTGTCGCCCGGCTTGCCCTCGTCCGGTTTCACCGAATGGATTTTCGGCGCTTCACCGAAACAGACCGGAGCCTTGGCCGCCGTTTCCGCCGATGCAAATTGTGGGGCTGATCCCTTGGCTGGGGCGGAGGCTGCCTTCTGGTTTTTCCCCCTGGCCCCCGGTTTGGTGTGAAGCGCGATGTTGGTCGACCCCGTTCCGCTTTCCCCGGCCACACTCAGGCCTGTTCCGCTTCCGAGCAGCAAGAGTCCGACAACCGTCCAACAGAGAATAGATCGACGAGAGCAGTGTCTATGCATGACCGGCCTCCATGCAGACAGTGAACGATCTTGTTCGACTGAATGTGAATTCGCTTAGTCTTCGATGGTGGAGATGTCCCCCACGTCTTGTCCCAACTCCTTCGCCTTCAGCACCCGCCGCATGATCTTTCCGGATCGTGTCTTCGGAAGTGACGGCACAATATCGATTTCCTGCGGCACCGCGATTTTACCGAGTTCCTTCAATACATGGTCTTTGAGCGATTGAATCAGCTCTTTCGAATCCTGATAGCCCTGCTTCAAGATGACGAAGGCCTTGATCGCTTCTCCGGCGGTGCGATGCGGCTTGCCGATGACCGCCGCTTCGGCCACCGCCTCGTGACTGACCAGCGCGCTTTCGACCTCCGCCGTGCCGATGCGGTTACCCGCCACTTTGATCACGTCGTCGGCCCGGCCCATGAACCACATGTAGCCGTCCTGGTCCTTGCGGCAGACGTCGCCGGCCGTATAACAATTGGGGATGGTATTCCAGTAGACCTTGTAGCGATCGGGATCTTTGTAGATCGTCCGCATCATAGCCGGCCAAGGTTTCTTGATGACGGCGAATCCGCCGGCATTGCTGGGCAGGCTGTGCCCTTCTTTGTCCACCACGTCGGCTTCGATTCCCAAAAACGGCCTCGTGGCGGAGCCGGGTTTGAGCGGCACGGATGGGAGCGGTGTCACCAGAATGGCCCCGGTTTCGGTTTGCCACCAGGTGTCCATGATGGGTTTATCGCTGCCGGTGACACGATAGAACCATTCCCAGGCTTCCGGGTTGATCGGCTCGCCGACGCTACCGAGCACGCGCAGGGTGGACAGGTCGTATTTCTTCGGCCAGTCCTCTCCGTATTTCATCAGCAACCGCACGGCGGTCGGTGTGGTGTAGAAAATGGAGACGCCGTACCGGGCGATAAGATCCCACCAGCGACCGGGATTCGGATAGTCGGGCTTCCCTTCGGCCATCAGGATCGTGGCGCCGTTCAACAAGGGGCCGTACACGATGTAACTGTGTCCCGTGACCCAGCCCGGATCGGCGACGCAGAAATAGACGTCGTCCTCCTTCAGGTCGAACACATACTTCGTGGTGATATAGGTGCCCACCATGTAACCGCCGTGCACATGCACGACCCCCTTGGGTTTGCCGGTCGTGCCGGAGGTATACAGAATATAGAGTGGAGTTTCAGCGTCCAACGGTTCCGCCGCGCAGACGGCGCTCTGCTCCTTCAGCCAATCGGTCCAATCGATTTCTTTCGGCGCGGTGAGGGCGACGCCGAGGGCATCCCGGCGCACGACCACGACCTTTTCTACGGAGGGACAGGATTGCACGGCCGCGTCCACCACGGGCTTGAGCGGAATTGTTTTCCCGCGGTCGTAGCCGACATCAGCGGTAATGACCAGCCGTGCTTCGGCATCCTGGATGCGGCTTGCCAGGGCCGGAGCGCTGAACCCGGAATACACCACGCTGTGAATGACGCCGATGCGTGCGCAGGCGAGCATGGCGACGACTTGTTCGGGAATTTTGGGGAGGTAGATGGTGACACGGTCACCTTGTTTCAAGCCGAGTGCCTTGAGCGCATTGGCGCAACGGTTGACCTGGCGCAAGAGTTCGCCGTACGTAAAGATGCGTTCCTCTCCGTTCTCGCCGACCCAGATGATGGCGACTTTGTTCCGTCGCCAGCTATTGGCATGGCGGTCGAGACAGTTGTAGGCGATGTTGCAGGTCGCGCCGACGAACCACTTGGCCCAGGGGTAGTTCCACTCCAGCACCCGAGTCCAGGGGGTAAACCAATCCAACTCCTTGGCCACCCCGCCCCAGAAGGCTTCCGGGTCGGCGATGGAGGCCTTGTACGCCTGGTCGTAATCGGGAATATGTGCCGCCGCTTTGGTCCGGGCGGACGGCTGAATCACGCGTCCTTCTTTGAGTAGCGTATCGATTTTGTCGCTCATGGGTCTCATCACCTCCACAAATCGCGGGCCGCTTCGGCGCGCGGCTGTATTCTGTACGGCATTATGCGGATGGGACGAGGGAACTGCAACCCTCAGCGCTTCTGTGAGCCGATCGTCGACGCAGGCGAAGACCGCATGGCGCAAGGCCGGAGCACGCCTCCTTTCTTGACAGTCAGGAGGAGACGAGGGTACGCTGATCGCGTTGCACCTCACTGGATTAACCCCTTCATGAGCTCGTCCACATTCCCCCATCTTCGTCGGAAGTTCGTATGTCTCGTGGCTATGTGCGCCGCTGGAGCGGTTGGGATGCTCTCCATTGCCCACGCGCAGGTCGGAAAGCCGGAAGGCCTCTATTACAAGTCCTGGGCCGTCGTGGTCGGTATCGAAAACTACCTCGTTGCGCCAAAGCTGCCCGGGGCTCTTGAAAGCGCCCATGCGGTCGCGGCCGCGTTGCGCGAACTCGGCTTCGACGAAGTCATCGAATTGCAGGACAAGGAGGCAAGTTCGAGAAGGCTCCTGCAGATTCTGAACGACTATCTGCCTCGCAAGGTCGGACGACAGGATCGGGTCGTGATCTTTTTTTCCGGTCATGCCGGGGTGACCCAGGATGCGCAATCGAAAGATCTCGGCTATGTGGTGCCCTGGGATGCACAGGTCAACAATCCTGGGAAAGCGATTACCCTGGATCAATTCAAAGAGTTCAGCCGGAGGTCCGCATCCAAACATGTGCTCCTGCTGTTCGATGCCAACCTTCGCGGCTGGGATGTCACCGCGCCGCAGCCCCTCTCGTTGGAAGGCCGCTTGTCGCCGGAAGACGATACGGAAAAACGTTCCGTTCAGGTGATCACCGCCGCCGAGAAAGAAGAAACGGTGGCGCACGGATCCGGACAGAGCCCGTTTGTCACGGCTCTGGTAGCCGGATTGAAGGGGGCAGCCGACCTCAACAAGAACGGTTGGGTCATGGCGAGTGAACTTGCGACCCAAGTGAGACAGGATGTCGAGCGCGAGACCAAAGGCGCGCAACATCCGCAGTTCGTTCAACTTGAAGGGGATGGTGATGTCATCCTGGTGGAGGGGCGGAAAGAAGCGTTTTCACTCGGGAAGGAACCGAGCACCGAAGCGGATCGGATGAAAGAAGCCCGCGTGCAATATGAGCAGGCGTTTGCGCTGCTCCAGCAGCAGAAGTCGGCAGAAGAAGCGCTGGAACGGCTCAACCGCGCGATTACCTACGATCCGTCCTTCGGCGATGCCTACGTGCTGAAGAGTTACATCCGGTTGGAGGTGTTGCCCGACCTGGATGAATCGTTGGCGGCGGCGCGCGCCGCAGTCCAGCACGCGCCGCAGAATCCCGACTCGCACTACTCATTGGGAATGGTGCTTGAGAAGAAAGGCCAGCCGAAGGAAGCCGAGCAGGCCATGCAGCAGGCGTTGGCCGTGAATCCCGCTTACACGGACGTCTATTTTTCGCTCGGCACCCTCTATGCCGACCACCTCAACGAGCCGCAGAAATCCGTCGATGCGTTCCGCCGCTACCTGGAGTTGGGCGGACAAAGCGAACGCGCCCTCCGTGCCGTTCAGGGTGACGCTGCTCCCGGTGAGAAACCCGCTCCTTAGTCCTTCCCTCCGCCTTTCAGGTAGCCCAGTCCGATCTTCAATGCGCGTCGTGTAATTTCCGGCCACCGGACCTGCGGGTATTCCGCGAGCACGGCGGCGGCTTTGGGATCCTGAATATCAAGTTGGACGACCCGAATAATACCGTCTTCAATCTGCACGTCAGCCATCTGTGGTATCTCCTTTGTGGCATGCGGGGTGTCGTGATCGTGTTGCGGGCAATACCGTCAACCGAAAGACTGCTTCCGCGTTGACAGTCTTGGGGGTGCATGTTAGCCTAACCTCGTTTTTTCGCGCAATTGTCTCTCGTCATCTCGTGACGCACACACGTCGATCTTCCACCAGCTTGCCGCGCAGCATCGAGCCATCAGCTCTTACAGGTGTCACACCAAGGAGGATTCGTATGAGCAGAGCAGAGGGGGCTTTGTCGAAGTTCACCGGGAGCGCGCTGGCGCTCGTACTCCTCATCGGGCTGACGGCCTGCGGTGGGCCTCCGAACTGGGTCAAGAAAGGCTCCGGCGCGTTCAACGAAAAAAGCGACAAGTCGTTCTATGGCGTCGGCTCGGTCGTCGGCGTGCGGAATGAACCGCTTGCCTGGGACACCGCCGAGAATCGCAGCCGCGCAGAAATCGCCAAGACCTTCGAAACCTACACCGCCTATCTCATGCGGGACTATGCGGCTTCTACGACCGCCGGCGATTTTTCCCGCAACAGTGAAGAACAGAATATCGAACGGGCCGTGAAAACGTTCTCAGCGGTCACGCTGAACGGCGTCAAGCCGATGGATCGCTACAAGGATGAAAAGTCCGGTACCTATTACGTGCTGACCAAGCTCAGCCTCGAAGACATGAAAAACAATCTGGAGCAGGCGAAGGAGCTGAACAGCCAGGTCCGCGATTTTGTGCGGAAGAATGCCGACCGGTTGTTCGACCGTCTGGAAAAGGAAGAAGACAAGCGCGCCAACCAGTAGCTGTCTTCGCAGGGGCGAGGCCTGTTGTCCAGGAGGAGAGCGCATGATCGAGAGGCGTGGGAGGGGAGTGGCACGGAGAGTCGCAGCCGTGGTGCTGGCCGGGGTCGCCGTGGCGGCCGGTGGCTGCGGACATGAAACCAGAGTGACGCGCGTCGATACCGGCGTGGTGACCGATCTCAGCGGGCGCTGGAACGATACGGACTCCCAAATGGTGGCCGAGGCCATGGTCAAGGAAGCGTTGGCGAATCCCTGGCTCGGGAACTTCACCAAGGGGAAGAACCGGCAGCCGGTCGTCATCGTGGGGACGGTGCTGAATAAGAGCCATGAGCATATCAATGTGCAGACCTTTGTGAATGATCTGGAGCGTGAGCTGACCAACTCGCAGAAAGTGACCTTTGTCGCCGGGAAAGGCGAACGGGAGGAAGTTCGCGAGGAACGGCGCGAACAGGCTGTGCATGCCCGTGAAGATACGCAAAAGGCGCCCGGCAAGGAAATCGGCGCAGACTACATGATGCGGGGGAGTATCGCGACGATTCTCGACGAACAGGACGGAGCCAAAGCGGTCTTCTACCAGGTCGATCTGGAAATGGTGGATCTGGAAAACAATGTCAAGTCCTGGTTCGGACAGAAGAAAATCAAGAAAGTGGTTGAAAAGAAACGCACCATTTTCTAGCCTGACGTAGACTGTTGAGACCTCATCCTCCATCGAGCACGGCCTCCCTTCGGGGAGGCCGTTTCATTTCATCCCCCTGCGTTTCGGTACTCTGCTGGGCCCTGCTGTGGCTGGTATCCGGCTGCGGCCTCGCGGAAAACCATTACCTTCTCATCGACCAAAGTCTTGCGGCGCACGATCCTCGTCGGGCTGATGCCATCATGGCGCAGGCGGAGTCTGAATATGGACAGCGCAATCGACTGCTCTACAGCATGGACCGGGGCATGACGTTGCATCTCGCCGGCGACTACGTACAGAGCAACAGTCTGCTGGAACAGGCGGCGGTGGAGGTCGAACGGCTGTACACGAGAAGTATCCGGACCGAGACCGCCGCGTTTCTGACGAACGACAACATGCTGCCCTTTGAAGGCGACCCGTACGAACATGTGATGATCAACGTCGTGAAGGCGCTGAACTATGCGGCGATGGGGCAGCTGACGGAGGCCGTCGTCGAAGCGCGGCAGATCGATCATCGACTGAATGTGTTGTCGGACAGCGCAAAGGAAAAAGACGGCTATCGCGAAGACGCCTTTGCCCGCTATTTGACCGGGGTGTTGTACGAGTCGACGGGCGATCTGAACAATGCGTTTATCGCCTATCGCAAGGCCTACGAGATTTATGAGGCGACCCAAGGCTGGTCGCGCACGCCGATGCCGCCGATGCTGCGCGCCGACTTGCTACGGACGACCGATGCGCTCCATATGACAGCCGAATTTGAAGAGTACCGGCGTCAATTTCCCGAGACGCATTGGGTGCCGCGAGGGGACCAATCGAATCTCGCCCAGGTGGTGGTGATCAGCTATAATGGCCGCGCGCCGCGCAAAGAAGAAGCGTTTCTTGATATCCCGATCAGTCTGAGCGCGCTGCAGTTGGTCTTGTTGAACCGCGGGGTCGTGCATGCGTCGAATCGCCAGGAGCGTCGAGCGGCGGACAGTGTGTTGTACGGCCTGAACGGTCGTGTCGTGCGGGTGGCCTTGCCCAGGTTGGTGCCTCAGAAGACACATGTGATGCAGGAGTCCGTCAGTCTGGCGCCCAAGGAAGGAGCGCCTATCTCCGCAACATCCGAGTTGGTCTACAACGGCACGGCGTTGGCGGAGCGGGCCCTGTCCGACCGCATGCCTGGGATTACGACCAAGGCCCTCGCGCGGGCGGCGGTGAAATTTGCCGCTGCCGAAGCCGCGACGCGTGGATCACAACATGCGGTCAACAAAGGTGACGCGCCCTGGGTCGGGTTGCTGGTAGGAGTCCTCGCGCATGGCCTGGCGGTGGCTTCCGAGGCCGCGGATACGAGGAGCTGGCGCACGTTGCCCGATGAGATTCAGATTTCCCGCCTGTGGGCGCCGCCCGGCGAGTATGAAAGCCGGATCCAGGCTGTGATGCGAGGCGGCGGGGCCGCGCAGACGGGCACCTCCCGTCCCTTGATGCTTCGAGCGGGAGAAACAGTCTTCCTGATCCAGCGGGTGATGTTATGAGGTCGTGGCTGACTTTCCTCATGAAGCGGAGCAGCGGGGCCGGCCTGGCCATCGTGCTCGTTCTCTGTGCCGGATGCGGGTGGATGGGTGGACCGGCCCGTCCCGCCTGGATCGATGGGAACAGCGCACAATATCCTGCCTCGCAGTATCTGGTCGGTGTCGGGCAGGCCGATTCCCGGCCGCAAGCCACGGAACAAGCCTATGCGGCGGTCTCCCGGATTTTTAAAGCGGAGATTACGGCCCAGGCCAAGGATTGGGAATCGTACCTGGTCGTGGAATCTCGCGGGCAGACCAACACCGAGCGCCGCCTCACGTTGGATAACGTGACCAGGGTGACGACGGATAAGGTGTTGGAGAATGTCCAGATTCTCGATACCTGGTTTGACCAAAAGGCGCGACAGTACTATGCTCTGGCAGGCATGAACCGGGCGCAGGCGGAATCGGCGATGGTGGAACGCCTCGCGGAGCTCGATCGCACGATTCAAACCCAGGTCACCGAAGCGAGTCACACCCAGGATAAACTCTCGCGAGTGCGTAATCTCAAACGGGCCGCCAAGAATCTGGTCCTGCGCGAAGCCTACAACACCGATCTTCGCACCATTCGATCGACCGGGCAGGGGAGTCCAGCTGCCTATCGAGTGGCCGAGCTGACCGCTGAATTGGAGCAGTTTCTCTCCACCCAGTACGGGATGGCGGTGGAGGTTTCCGGTGAACAGGCGGAACCGCTCGAACGCGCACTCATCGAGGGCCTCGCGCAGGAGGGATTTTCCGTTGCTGGACATGGCGCCGCCTCCGGTACCACGCCGGTGGAGTTGTTGATCAAGGGCACCGTGCGGCTGTGGCCGATTGAAGTCCACGATCCCCACTTCCGGTATGTTCGCTGGTGCACGGATGCCGTGATCGAAGAAACGGCGACGCATCGTGTGATCGGGGCTGTGTCGAGAGGCGGCAAAGAAGGGCATGTGACGGAACGCGAGGCTACGGCGAAGGCCGTGCGCGTCATGCAGCAGGAGTTTTCCGCGGAGCTGGCCCGCTCCGTGGCTGCGCATGTCTATGGAGAAACGGATCTTCCGGTTGCGGCCGCAGCGCCGTCCGGTTGTCCGAAGGAGACGGGGGCATCGCCCCTCGGTCGATGACGGCGGTGCATTAACCACAGGAGAGAGGAGAGGGGATGCGTAAAACAGGAACCCGGAAGGCGGGGGAACAAGCCAACGGCGGACGCCGGTTGTCGAGCCAGGCGATGAAGAAGCGTCTGCGCGAGCGATTGGCCGCCGATACGCAACAGGTGCTCAAGAGCGACCTGGTCAGTATTTTCCGCAAACAGGGCTACTATGAGGAACTGCCGCTGGATGAGTTACAGGATCGCCTTTCCAAGCTCCAGTCGCCGCTGGCAGAGAGTCTCTTGAAGGGGAGGGTCTAGGATGCCGTATTACTATTTCGACTCGACGGCGCTGGTGAAACGCTACAGCATGGAGCGCGGCACGCGGGTCGTCAACAAGCTCATGGTGAAGCGCGGGAAGGTGGCGATTCTTCCCATGTGGAGTGTGACGGAGCTGTACTCGGTGTTGTCCGTTCGCGCGCAGCAGGGAGAAATCACGCGGGATGATTGTTATTCCGTTCTCTACAAGTTCGAGATGGAAGCCGCGCAAGGACTCTTTCAGTTCATTTCCCCGACGATGGAGACCTATCTGGCGGCAAGGGAACTGATTCTCGACTACCCGGCCCTGCGTTCTCCGCAGCTCTTGCATCTGGCCCTCGCGTTGGAGTTGAAGCCGCTTCGCCTCACGGTCGTCAGCGCGGATAAGCAGCTTCTGGCCGCCTGTCGCCCGGCTGGGTTGCATATCGTGAATCCCGAAGACGACTAGCCGGTGCGGAATGCAGTAACAGGCCACCGGCGGCGATCTCGCATCGCTCCGAGGCTCAACGTACCGCACACGGGAAAAGAGCTTGTCGCGGCAAGCTCGGGGTGGGTGGGTAAGAACAATGTGGCCTCGCCTCCTCGCATTGCCGCGGCCTTGCCGGACGGTCTGCTTGCACAGCCTGCAGACAGACGGTTTGTTGGCAAACCTTGTGAGTGAAGTGTCGAGCCGATGGAGAAATAAAATCTGCAGGTGTTCGCGAGGTCGAGCCTCGGAGCGATGCGAGAACGAAGCCGGCCGCGCTTTTCAACGGCTTGCTAGCTTGGGCAGCGAAAGTCCCACTGCATCGATTCCAACAGGGTTGTCCAATCGTCCGTTGTCTGACGAACAGTCCCCAGACGAGCCGCGTCTGATTTCGCGGCAGGAGCTGGAATCGCCTGACTGAGGCCCTCTTGCGCATGCTGTAGTTCGAGCCGCGCAAGCTGAAGGCTCCCGCAGACGCCTGCCGAGGCCGGGAGTTCCCCGCCGGCCCGCCTGAACAGGGCGATGGCGCGATAACCATGTTCCTGCGAGCGGTACAAATGTTCCGCAGTCTTGAAGGTGTGTTGCAGCCCGGCCTCGGTTTGGCGTTTGGCCAGTTGGGCCGCCATCAAGGCCGCGCGGCCCATGCTCATCGCCGCACCTTCTGCGTCGTCATTGCCCATCGCCTCTTCCGCTTTGGCTCGTAAGCGGTCGAGTTCCGCCTCTTCCCCCAGGACTTGCGCCTGCCCCGTGCCCACGACAGTGACTAGGAGGAGCGTCGCCAAGACCCGAGCGGGGATGAGACCCCGATCCCAAGCCGTCGTCGTGGTCGCGCCTACTGTACGTGTTCCCACGTGTCGATTTGCTTGATGCTCCAATTGACGGCTTCCTTTAACTTCACCAGGTTCGGATCGGGGTCGTTTTCGTGGACCTTGTAGAGTGACTTCTGAAGGGCGAACAGTGGCTCATAAGACTTCATGTCCGGTAACTTTCCCAGCGCCCACGCCACCTCAGTCTTTACCGCGATATCATCGGTGTTCAAGGTTTCGAGCAATGGATCCACAATGGTGAAATCACCGTGGAGCGCTCCGACGATACCCAAGGCCTTTGCCGCGGGTGCCCGTAAATCCGGCGCGCCGTTCTTCATCGTCTTGATCAGCACCGGGATCGTCTCTTTCTGCCCGATATTGCCCAGTGCCAAGGCCGAGGCTTTTGCAATACTGCGGTCAGTCCCGTTCAAGCCGTCCAGGAGACGCGGAATGGCTTTGACGGAGAAGAGCTCGCCGAACAGGGACACCAGCTTGACCTTGCGCGCGACGGGAGTTTTGGGATCATCATAGAGTCGAAACAGCCGTGCCTCCTGCCCCCACTCTGCGGTGATGAGGGCGGGGAAATCGTAGTCTTCCAGGCGGGCCTGCAACTTGGCCATGGTGAACGCGGTTGGATCTACGGCTTTGGCCAGCGTCGCGGCTGCCTGGGCATCGTCGAAGTCCGTTCGGACTTCCTTCCGCCAGGCCATTTTCTTGCCGTTGAGCAGATAGCCCAGTTGGCAGGCCGGTCCTTTCCAGATGCGCGAGGGCGAGTCGGGGAGATCGGCATCACTGCCCATGGTCGTGCTGCCCTCCCACGTCTTTTTCTGCTCGCACTTGATCTTGAGCTCGGCATCATAAGGTTGAGCGGCATCCGTCACCGGCGTGTAGTCGAACTCTTTCATGCGCGCGGCGACCACGTCGACGAGCGGGCCTGGCTCGATGGGGCCTTTATCCGAGAGGGCCAGCACGGTGATCAACACGCGATCGATCCGTTCCATTTGACTCTTCTGCTCGGCGGTTAAGGCGTCCCGGCGAGCCCAGCTTGGTTCGCTGGGCAGGAGCAGTACCCCGAGGATGACAAGCGAGAGGATGCATCTCATGTCGGCTCCGATCTGCTGGAGGTCGAGGATCGCAACGCTATTGGTCACTCTATAACAACCCCGTTCGGCGGTTGCAAGTTGCGCCGGCTGGAGGGCCGTCCGTATAATCGCGCCATGTTGACTGGACGACAGATCGGATTTGTCGGCGGCGGCAACATGGCCGAGGCCTTGCTGGCGGGCCTGTTGCGAAAAGGCCTGACCGGGCCTGAGCGTCTGACTGTCAGCGATCCGCTGGTTTCCAGACGGGAACTGTTGGGCCGCAACTTCGGCGTGGCCGTGACGGACGACAATCAGGCGGCAGTCCGGGGGGCGGAGATCGTGGTGCTCTGTGTCGAGCCGCAAGTGCTTGACGACGTGCTCGCGGAACTCGGGCCCTCCCTCGAGTCGCATCCGCTGGTGATCTCGGTCGCGGCCGGGTACCCCTTATCCCGCATTCAGGACAGGCTCGTGGGTACCACCAGACTGGTCCGTACCATGCCCAATACGCCATCCGCCATCGGGGTGGGCGTGACGGCGATGAGCCTGGCGGCGGGCTTGTCAGCGGCGGATCGTCAGGCTGCCGAGCAGTTGTTCGAATCGGTCGGCACCGTTGTGGTGGTGGAGGAGCGGTTGATGGATGCCGTCACCGGTCTGAGTGGAAGCGGCCCGGCCTATGTCTTCGCCATGATCGAGGCCCTTGCCGACGGGGGGGTGTTGTCGGGATTGCCTAGGGGCACTGCGCAACAGTTGGCGGCGCACACCGTGGCGGGAGCGGCCCGCATGGTGCTGGAACAGGGGGAGCATCCGGCTGTGTTGAAGGACCGGGTGGCCTCGCCCGGCGGGACGACGATCGTCGGATTGTCTCGACTGGAGCAGGGACGGTTGCGGGCGACGTTGATGTCTGCCGTTGAAGCGGCCACGCAGCGATCACAGGAATTGGGCAAGGCGGAAAACCATCATCTCTAACAAGGAGCGCGTCTCGTGCAATATTGGGTGAAAGTCGTGTTTGCCGATAATCAGGAGCTGATGGTGAAGGAGGCGATCCGTCACACGATCAGTGAGGATATGGAAGTACTCGAAGTGGATACGGCCAAAGAAGTCATCATCGTGCCGATGAAGCAGATTAAGTACATCGCTTGTGATGCCACGGTATTCGCGCAGAAGGCGAAAGGGTAGTAATGGTAGGTGCTGTTGTACGCTCCCAGCAACCTGAACACGAAGATGAGAGCCGCCGAGGGGAGCCACCCCTCAGTTGTGTGCGAAAGCTTCTTTAGGGTTTCCCCAGTCGCTACACCCGATCCCCGACCGGGTCCCATTCGTGGTCTCGCTCGACGGCGCTGGTCAACCGTTCGAAAATATCCGGGATGGCGCCGGTGACCCGACTCCAGTTTGAGATCATCGGGACCCCGAGCGGGTCTTCGAGAAACGCCTCCGTGGCGATCTTCATGCCCTTCAAGAACACTTCCACGGCCATCCGCTCCGCGTGTCGATCGAACTGCAGGCTGTTGATCGCAGCATCGTTCTGATACCGCGTGATAGCTTCCTGCGCAGACTGCAGATAGGTCGCGCGTAAGGTTTTGAGCACGCCTTCCGACAGCACCACACCTTCGCTAGCCAGGTTCCGGAACAGTGACTTGGTGATGTCCACACACATTTTCTGCAGTCCCTGTTCGGCATTGTCCGCCGACAAGCCTTGGTGCTTGTGTTCGTAGGCGTCGGCGATATCGGCTTGGCAGATTCGCCTGAGCGCGCAGTTGCGATAGATTTCGGAGAGGACGCCGACTTCCAGTCCCCAATCGCCGGGCACTCGGTTGATCCAGGCCAGATCGCGCACCATGGCAAATTCTCCCGCGAGCGGGTAGCGAAAGCTGTCGAGGAAGGTCAGCAACGGATGGGCGCCGGCTACCTGCTGGAGGCTTCGAATCAGCGGCGTGAAATACAGGCGTGTCACCCGGCCGTGCAGGCGATTCGTCACCCGGCTGTAATAGCCCTTGCAGAATTCGTAACCGAGATTGGGGTTGACGATCGGGTAGCAGAGTCTGGCGAGGTACTCCCGATTGTAGCTGAGAATGTCGCAGTCGTGCAGCGCGATGACATTGCTCTGGCCCCGGGCTAGGACGTAGCCGAAGGCCATCCAGCAGCCCCGGCCTTTGCCCTGCAATCCGGTGTCGAGTTCGGCGTGGGCCAGCAGTTTGAGGATGTCTTGAATGCCGGTTCCGTCGTTCCAGACGATTCGCACCCGTTGGGGCAGCACGGAGAAAAACTGTTTGGCCAGGCGGAACTCCAGGGCTGAGGCGCGATCCAGCGAAATGACGATTTCGTTGACGTACCGGATGTCCTTCAGGACTTCGACGATGTGTTTGAGCGCGGGGTTCTCTAGCTCGGAATAAAGCGAAGGCAAGACCAGGGCGATCGGGTTCGTCGCCGCATGTCGTTCCAGTTCCTTTTCGAGTTGATCGAGATTGGATGCGCCGAGGCGGTGCAAGACGGTCACTAGACCGTTCTGATGAAAATCGGACATGGTCCCTCCAGTGCAGGGTTTGGAGCGGATACTGGTCAGCAAATACCCGGCACGGGTAGGGACTGGTTCCACCGTTCGAGGCGGACACCGACCGTGCCGAGTGGGTGAATGCGCTGAGAGGAGATCGCTGCTACTGAGCCGGAGGCATCGCTTTGCTGGTGACGACCGACTTCACGATCTTGGCTCGCTTCACGGACTCCAGAAACCGGTCCGGCGGTTCAGGATTCGGCAGATTCACTTCGACGGAATACCAGCCGGACTTCATCGGGCCTTTTTTGATGCCGTTAATTTCCTGAACCAGATCCTCGATGCTTTTTTCGGTGGTGCCGTCCTGGAATGCAACCCAGAACATGAAGGCCTGCCGATCCGCTTCGCGAAGCGCGTCCGAGACCGGCACGGCAGTCGGCACTGCGGTCGGCACCGGCGTGTCCTTCGGCGGATCATTCTTCGCCACGACCGTGGGCTTGGGGGCGGCGGCGTTGGCTTTGGCGACTTCCAGCGATGTCAGCGCCAACCGGGCATGCAGTTCGCGATTGCGGCTCTCCAGCAGGGCCACTTGCTTGATTAGTGTTTCGTTGACCGACTTGATCGACTGTAGATCCTGCCGCACCATGTCACGATCCGCCTCGACCGCACTTACCGCCACGCGCATGCCGGTCTGGACTTCCTGGGCCACATCGGTTTTGACGGTTTTGAGATCTTCTTGAACGGCCACGACTTGAGAGCTCAGCTTTTGCTGCGTATGCGCGACGGTGTCCACGAGCGTATTCAATTGCGCGATCCGGTCCTGTTCCGCGCGGGATACGGCCATGGCTGTCGACTGGGCCTCGACCAGCTGGGCCAGTTGCCGGTGCACTTGGTCGATCTGATCCTGCGTCGATTGCCGCGCCGCCAACTCTTCCTCCAGCTGGTGGGCGCGGTCTTCGGAGCCCAACCAATTGGGGACCCGCTCAGCCAACAACGCGACGACCCCCACCGCGAGCACGACCTGGGCGAACGTGGTGGCCATGGTCCACACCGGGACGATCGGCGCGGCGGTAGAGGCCGTGCCGGTCGGCAGTCCGATGGCGGAGACGACATGCGACCACCACCCTGGAGCGACTTCGTAGCGCAACTGGAGCGAGCCGCCGTCGAAGTGGTTTTGGATGTTGAGGATCAGGCTGCCTTTTCCGACCGGCAGACGCAAGCTTCTCTGGCCTGCTTCCGGAGCGACGCATCCACCGAGCAGCACTCCGGACTCGCTCCGGATTTCAAGGTGCTGAATGCTGCGATCCTTGATCGTGTAGGCGAAAGTGGGGTTGGGCTGTGTACAGTTGAGCGAGCCGACGCGCTCGTGGTTGACCAGCACCTGGAGAAATCCAGGGCGTTCCTCAGCCGCGCGTCGCGGTTGATCATCCAGGGCGTCAAGCAGATGTGCGCGATAATCGTTGAGCTCTGGTGTGTCCATGTTGCCGTCCTCCCCGATCGCCGCCGAAGAGAGCCAAGACGCCTCCCTTTTTCAGCGGATGTATATGCAAATTGACCTGCGGCTTCGACCCGCTGCTCAGCTCGGCCTGCCGGCGATCCGCCACCTCAAGGAAGCAGTCGCGGCAAAAGGCCAAGTGCCACACGCGGTAGTCGTGGCCGTAGTCATCATGAAAGAGTTGTCCCCACTTCTGTTCCGACAAGCAGGGATAATGCTCCGGTTCGCTTTTTCGATAATGAGACTGCAATACCGGCATCAGCCGGTCGACTTCATTGTTCAGGTGGTCGGGTCTGGTGCGCAGTTCTTCCTCGAGCACCTCGATTTCCGATCCGGTCAGACCGGTTTCGTTCATCGTGCGCTGCCATCCCGATTGCCGCCACCGTTCGAAGTTCTTGTAGACCCGCTGGCTTTCGGCCTGTCCAAAGCCCAAGAGCTTCACCACATGGGCCTGGCTGAACCCGTAGAAGTGGTAAAAGAGGGCGATCAACGCATCGCGGCTGACGACGGCGCGCGACGCCAGGCCATCGAGAAACCGTCCCACCGGGGTCAGCAGTTCCTTGTGGTAACACAAGGGATCCGGTTGACTGAACGACTTTGCGATCAAGCTGTCCAGCAGGAAGAAGGGGCGGCAGGGGACTTCGGTGCGACCGAACACCACAAACCGTTCCACCAACTCATAGCCCCAGCGGAGCGCCAATTTTTCGTGGGTGATGTCGTCGCCCCACTGATTCGTTTCACGGAGGAAGCGCTTGGTTTGACTGGTCGCGCGGTCCAACAATTCCGGGAGCGATTTCGTGACCAACTCATCGAATTCGCGTTCTGTGGTCACAACATTGTTGAGGCGCGCGGAAAAAATCTGACCGTCTCGCATGGCCTTTCCATCCGGCATCTTGGACGTCATAGTGGCGAATTCCCCGACGAATAACAATTCGACAAGTCCGCCTCTAGAAGACCATATTTGTCCATGAAGGGTCAATGGGGGAAAAGGCCTCAACCCCGCACTGTATCAGGGTGAAACAGGCCTCCCCAGGATTCGCAACCGGGCTCTCACGAGAGAGGAACGACGCTTCACGAACGACGGATTATGAGGATGGCCTTTTTCCGCATCCTGCTAGGGACGGTCGGTGGAGAGCCGTTTGGCCAGGCGTCTGGCGAGGCGCATCATGGCCGGGGAACGGTCAGACGGATCGAGTAGGACATTGATGACATAGGGCTGGCTGGGGTCGGCCAACGCCTTGCCCAGGGTTTCGACGAATTCCCCGTGGGTGGCGACCCGCGAGCCTTGTCCTCCGCCGATGAGTTCGCAGATCCGCTCGTAGCGCCATTCGTGAATGTCGTTGAACGGGCCTTCCAGGATCTCGCGTTCGGTGGAATAGCCGTGGTTATTCAATACGATGACCACAGGAGCCTGCCGATACCGAACCGCGGTGGCCAGTTCCGATCCGGTCATCTGAAAGGCCCCGTCTCCGACCAGAACGATGGGCCGGAGGGACGGATCGGCAAACCCGGCCCCGATGGCGGCGGGGACAGCAAACCCCATCGAGGTGTAGTAGGCAGGCGACAGAAACTCAAACCGCCGGTGGACGTGGAGATCGACGGAGGCAAAGAGCGACTCTCCCACGTCGGCGATGACCAGCGTTTTTTCCTGCAGCACCGTGTCGAGATGCCGGAACACGCCCTGCAAGCTCACGGCAGCGTGGGCGGGTGGCATCGGCTCCTCGGGCTTGGAAGTCGCCGGCAACTGCGGCGAAGGAAAGGAGGGCAGGGACGCCTTGGCCAGGCCCTTGACGAAATCCTCGAACAAAATGGAGTCATACCGATGATGTTTGATCGCCACCCGATCCGCCGTGGCGTGGATGGTGTGGCCGTCTGAGAAGAGGGCGCTGCGGGCATCTAAATCTTCGACGTCTGACAGAATCGATCCCAGGATCAGGAGACAATCGGTCTGGTTGACGAACTCCTTCACTTCATCGCGGGCCACCAGGCCGCTATACACGCCGACGTACAGGGGATGGTCTTCGCGAATGATCGACTTGCCGAGCAGCGTCGAGGCGATCGGCACATTCAACCGTTCGACGAGGGTGGTGAGCTCATCATGCAGTCCGAACCGGCCCACTTCGGCGCCTGCCAGAATCACCGGACGTTTGGCCGATTCCAACATGGTGCGGACTTCGGCCAGGGCTTCACGCAGGGCGGCCTTGTCGGTCGGTTCGTCCACGGTGCTGGTCTTGTGAGACGTGTACGCCAGCGGCACATGAACCATGTCGCGGGGAATTTCGAGATAGATCGGGCGCCGATAGCGCAGCAGGGCTGCAAAGGCGCGATCCATTTCACGCTCCGCCGTGACCGGGTCTTCCAGGCTGACCGCCGCAACCGTCATCTTTTCGAACACCTCTCGCTGGGTCGAGAACTCGCGCACCATGTGGTGGAGGTAGGGGTTGCGGGCCCGCTCCGATAGCCCCGGCGAACCGGTCAGGAGTACGACCGGCGATCGCTCGGCATAGGCGCAGGCAATGGCGTTGACCGTGTTGAGTCCCCCGACACAATAGGTGACGCAGAGGGCGCCGATGCCGTTGATGCGGGCGTAGGCGTCGGCGGCAAAGCCGGCGCAATCCTCGCGTGTCGTGGCCACGTGTTGAATCGGCGAGGACTCCATGAGTTTGTACAGGCCCAGCACGTAATCGCCGGGAATGCCGAACATGTGGCGGACGCCCAACCGGTGAAGTCGATCGAGCACTGCGGTGCCGATAGTATGTGTGGTCATAGATGTCAGCCGCTCCCTGGTGACTCACCGCTCGCTGTCTGCGCTTCTCGCAGCAAACCATAGGTGTGGGGGAACGTCAAGCGCAGCGTCTCCATTGGCACCATTGTGCGCCGGTTGCTTCGCCGCGCCGTTTCAGGCACCCTCGTGTGCCGTTCGCTGCGCCGCGGCGATGCTCATAGCTACTGGATGTACGGATGACCATGACTCAACCTGTGACCGGTTCAACTGCAAAAGTTCTGCTTACTGCCGAGCGTGACCAGCCGCGATACTACGGTCACTTGTGGGTGTTCGATACGAATGTTGCCGAGGTCCTGGGCACGCCGGCGCCCGGGGATCTGGTCGATGTGTATACACATCGGAAACGATTCCTGGGGCGAGGCCTGTACAACCCCCATTCCAAAATCCGCGTCCGACTGCTGACCTTTCAAGAGGAGCCGGTCGACGAGGCGTTTTTTGCCGCGCGTCTCCGTGCCGCTGCGGCGCTCCGTCGCACCGTGACGCCCCATGCGAATGCCTGCCGTCTGGTCCACGGCGAGAGTGATCTCTTGCCGGGCCTGGTCGTGGACCGTTTTGCCGATGTAGCGGTGATGCAAACCCTCGGCTACGGCATGGATGTGCGGAAGGAACTCTTGGGTGATGTGTTGACGCAGGAGGCGGGCGTAAAGTCCGTCTATTTGCGCAACGATGCGAAAAGCCGGGCGCTGGAGGGGCTGCCGTTGTCGAAAGGATTTCTTCGCGGCGAGGGGCCGACGACGGTACACATCCACGAGGGCAAGGCCCAGTTTACGGTCGACATTGCGGAGGGACAAAAAACCGGATGGTTTTGTGATCAACGCGAGAATCGGCTGGCGGCGGCGGTCTATGCCAAGGGAAAGCGCGTGTTGGAAGCGTTTTGTCATACTGGCGCGTTCGGTATGCAGGCCGCGCTGGCGGGGGCGCAATCCGTCGAGGGGCTGGATGTCAGTGCGGCAGCGGTCGCCTTGGCCCAGGCCCATGCGGAGCAGAATCGCGTCGCGTCCATCTGCACCTACCGGCAGGCCGATGCCTTCGATGAACTGCGAGTGCTTGAACGGAACCAGCAACGGTATGATGTGGTCATTCTCGATCCACCCGCGTTTGCGCGCAGCAAGAAGGCCGTGCCCCATGCGTTGGCCGGATACAAAGATGTCAATTTGCGGGGCCTTCGTCTCTTGCAACCGGGGGGCGTGCTGGTGAGTTGTTCCTGCTCGCAACCGGTAACCGATGACGAGTTTTGGAAAATGCTCCAGTCGGCCGCGCGCGATGCACAGCGACAGATCCGCCTCTTGGAACAACGCGGTCAGGGGCCGGACCATCCGGTGCTCGCCGGCATGCCGGAGACACGGTATCTGAAATGTCTCATCGTCCAGGTGTTGTAAGGCCATGAGGCGTGAGCAGGAGGCATCGACGGAGGCCGCGGACGTTCCGCTGGTTCCGCCTTCTGTGTCGCTGCCTGAAATCACGCCGAAAGCAGTGGTCCTGTCCGTGCTGTTGGCCGCCGTGCTGGCGGGTGCGAATGCCTACCTTGGGCTGTTTGCGGGCATGACGGTGTCCGCGTCGATCCCAGCCGCCGTGGTGTCCATGGCGGTCCTGCGTCTGTTTCGTCGTTCAAACATTCTGGAAAACAACATCGTACAGACCGCGGCCTCATCCGGCGAGGCGTTGGCGGCCGGGGTGATCTTTACGATTCCGGGTCTGGTCCTTCTCGGCTATTGGGAGTCCTTCGACTATTGGCAAACCGTGACCGTGTCATTGGTGGGTGGGGTGCTGGGGGTGCTGTTCACCATTCCCTTGCGTCGTGCCTTGATCATCCATGCTCGACTGCGGTTCCCCGAAGGCGTGGCCACGGCGGAAGTGTTGAAGGTGGGGGCGACCGCGGATGCGCAGGCGGGCGGGCCGGTTCGGTTGTTGCTGGGAGCAGCGGCGTTGGGCGGTGGATTTAAGTTTGCCGAAGGGGGATTCAAACTCTGGAGCGAATCGTTGGAAGGGGCGCTTCAGCTTGGCCGCTCGACATTCTACGGAGGGCTCAATCTGTCCCCGGCCCTGGTGGCGGTGGGGTATATCATCGGTCTGCATACGGCCACTGTGGTGTTTCTCGGCGGGGCCATAGGCTGGCTGGTGCTGTTGCCGCTGCACCAGGTAATGGTGCCGCCACCGGAGGCACTCACGGGGGTGGTAGCCGCGAAGGCCACCTGGAGTGGGCAGATTCGTTACATCGGGATCGGTGCCATGCTGGTCGGTGGCGTGTGGACGCTCATTCAAATTCGCGGTCCGATTGTGCAGAGTCTGCAACAGTTGATGGCGCTGTACCGGACTCGCGATGCATCCCGTTCCCAGGGGGGCCTCCCACGGACTGAGCAGGACGCAGGGGTCGTCTGGTTGATCGGACTGACGGTCGCTTCGCTGCTTCCCATGTTGCTGTTGTACCGGGGGCTGCTGGGCCAGAGTCTGTGGGGTGGAATCGGTCTGACCCTGCTCATGGTCGTCGCGGCGTTTCTATTTTCCGCCGTGGCCGGATACATGGCCGGCCTGGTGGGCAGTTCGAGCAATCCGGTATCCGGCGTGACCATCGCGACGATCATGCTCGCCTCACTGCTGTTGCTGGGCATCATGGGGCAGGGCAATCCGGCCGGTCCGGCTGCGGCGTTGCTGGTCGGAGCGGTCGTCTGCTGTGCTGCTGCCATGGGCGGCGACAATATGCAGGATCTGAAGACCGGCCACCTGGTCGGCGCGACTCCTTGGAAACAGCAGGTGATGCAAGTCATCGGCGTGGCAACCGGTGCGGTCGTCATCGTGCCGGTCCTGTCGTTGCTGCAGGCGAAGTACGGGATCGGGGAGGTCACGGAGGCGCATCCTCATCCGCTCACGGCTCCTCAAGCCACGCTCATGGCGAAGCTGGCCAGCGGTGTGTTTGGGGGCTCGTTGCCCTGGCATCTGCTCGTGTTCGGGATGCTGCTGGGGGTGGCGGTCATTCTGTTGGACACCCGGCAGGCCCGGCGGCAGGCTGAACTCCGGTTCCCCGTATTGGCCGTGGCACTGGGCATGTATCTGCCGCTGAAATTATCGGCCACCATCCTGCTCGGAGGCTGTCTGGCGGAGTGGGTTCGAAGGAGACGATCGGGAGCAGGGATGTCGACGGAGGATCGGGGCCTGCTGTGCGCCGCCGGATTGGTCACCGGCGAAGCACTGGTCGGGATTCTGTTAGCCCTGCCGATTGCGCTGAGTTCGGTCTGGCCCTCACTGTCGGGCGATCCCTTTCAGCTCTTTGCGGCCCCGCCATGGGGAGGCTGGCCCGGGCTCGTGGCCCTGGCCCTGGTCGGCCTGGTCCTCCTGCGATCCGCTCAATCGAACCATGGGACCGGGAAGAATCCGACAGCGGCCGGCTGACGGAAAGGTGTGATCCGGAGGATGGCTCGGCGACGTCAGTCGCTGGGCGGCTCGAAATGTCCAGGCGGGCGGGATTGCCATGGAACCGTGGCCTGTTTGGACTGTTTGACCAGACTGCGCAGACTCACTTCCGCGGCGCGGAGGAGTTTCGGCTCTCCACTTTGAATCAGCGCGGTGAGGAGCACATACAGGGTACGCTCGTGGCCCGCGGCCAGTAGCAGTCTGTCCAACACCGGATCGGCCCCGGTCAAGGTAGAGAGGGACAGCCCTTCCTCTTCATCGTCCTTACACAGGAGATCCAACTCGCTGGGGTGGATAAACAGCCAGGGGAGCGGAATGTTCAGGGCTCTGGCCAGCGCTTCGAGCGTCGAGGCGTTCGGATCGGCTTGTTCCGTCTCCAGCGACTCCAGAAGGCTTGCATCAATGCCAGCTCGGTGGGCGAAGGCCTGTTCGGAACATTTGTGAGACAGCCTCCAGGCACGAATCAGGGATCCAATGTGTGGCATGGCCGCGATCTTACTGCATCGCGTTTCTGCCCTGCAACCCATTGATTCTTTAAGCCGTTCCGCACTTGTCTGCAACATCAATACTTTACGTCCCATTCTCCTAGGTAGAACAAAGACGATGAAATCGGGTAGAATGGCCCGTTGGTATTGATATTCTCAGCGAGGAGGATCAGCCGATGTTAGGAACCGACATTCGCGGCATCATGGCCGAAGAGGAAGAAGTCCAGCGGCGGCAGGAAGCCTTGCAGTCTTTGATGTCGATGCGTGAAAAGCTCCTGCGGGAATCCTTGGAGGCGCGGATTAAGCGGGCACGTGGAACGGGAGACTGGACGAACCTGTCCCCGGCGGAATGCGCCAGTATCTATAAGGAAGAACGTGTGCACCTTCGTGCGCAATTGGAGCGGCTGAAGGCCGAACGGGATCGTACGCGCGGCAAACTGTCGGCTCTCAAGCGGGCGAAGGTACGCGCGCAACGCATCCGTGCTGCGGAAGCCGCGTCCGGCAAGAAACGCAAATAGCGCGATGGCAGGGGCTCGGCCGGACGGGCCGGGCTCCCTGCCGGTTCGGCTCCTACCTGGGTAACTTTGACCTCCTTACTTCGTATCGTTTCACGTAACTTTCTCTCGCACATCCGGGACGTCATCAAGACCAAGCGGACCCGCGACCGCGAACGAGTCTTTGTACTCGAAGGCACGAAGCCGATCGTGGAATTACTGCGCGCGTCTCCCAATCGATTCGTCTGTGTGATTGTGGTGCCTGGGTTTCTCGAGCGCCAATCAGAGGACATTAAGAATCTCTTCCTGGAAAGCCGGGTGACGCTCTATGGCTGTCCGGAGGACACGCTGGCTCAGTTGTCGCAGGTTGACACGTCCAACGGTGCCTTGGCAATCGTCCATCAACCGACGTGGGACCAGGCCGCCATTGTGGCGCAGCCCAGGATTTTTGGCTTGTACGGCGATATGCTGCAAGATCCGGCGAACATTGGAACGATCATTCGTACGGCGGCGGGGTTCAATGTGAGTGCCCTCTGGATGGCGCCCCATTCGGTTGATGTCTTTAATCCGAAAGTTGTGCGCGGGACCGCCGGTACGCTCTTTCAGCTTCCGATTTTTTCTCACACCCCCGTGGAGCAGTTGCTCCAGCTCGGATGTACGATCATGGCAGCCGACGTTGAGGCCGGTGAAGGGACGGTCCCCATTCGATCGATCCGAACGTTACCGGCACGAACCATCGTGGCAATCGGGAGCGAGAGTCGGGGACTATCAGAGGCGGTACTTCAGGCTGCGACAGTCCGCTTTACGATTCCGCTGCGGCCCGAGGTCGAGTCCCTCAATGCTGCGACCGCCGCCGCCATTGCACTCTTCTACTTTTCGGGCCTGCCAAGCGCGCCTCCGCACTCCTGAAATCTCGGTTCTCCTGCCTGACCATTCGGTCCCAACAGGCCAGGTGTCATTCTCATGGAGTGCAGCGCCCGTAAGCCTCTGTCCTCCTTCCTTTTTCTGTCTGGTTTCCTTTACGATGGGCTGAGATTTCTGGAGAAGGACGACCCGGGCGGATGAAAGAAAAAACCACGTTTCATTGTCAGGCCTGCGGCCATCAGGCGCCGCGTTGGCTCGGTCGCTGTCCCGACTGCGGGGGCTGGAACAGCTTCAAAGAAGAACGGGTGGCCTCGGCTCCGAAAGGCCGTCAAAGCCTGGTGAAAGCGGCCGTGGCCGTCGCAACCCCCATTTCCGACATTGAAATCGTGGGTGAGCCCAGGCGGAGCACCGGCCTGGGAGAATTCGACCGCGTCTTGGGCGGCGGGGTGGTGCCCGGCTCCGTCATGTTGATCGGCGGCGACCCCGGTATCGGCAAGACGACGTTATTGCTCCAGGCGCTGCCGCTGCTGGCAGAGGCGGGTGAGCAAGTCTTGTACGTATCCGGCGAAGAGTCCCCCCGGCAGATCAAGATGCGAGGGCAGCGTCTCGGCATCGACGGCAAGCATCTGCTGATCCTCGGGGAAACCTCGCTCGAACAAATTCTGAAAGCCATTCAAGAGGTGAAGCCGGCGGCCGTTGTCGTGGATTCGATTCAGACGGTCTATACCGAGCAACTCACCTCGGCCCCCGGAAGCATCAGCCAGGTGCAGGAAGTGGCCGGTCAGTTGATGTGGTTTGCCAAGCGAAATAACGTGCCGGTGTTTATCATCGGGCATGTCACAAAGGAGGGCGCCATCGCCGGCCCGCGTTTGCTGGAGCACATCGTCGATACGGTCCTGTACTTCGAGGGCGACAAAAGTCATAGCTTCCGCATTTTGCGCGCGGTGAAAAACCGGTTCGGGTCCACGAACGAGATCGGGGTGTTCGAAATGAAGGACGGCGGGTTGGAGGAAGTCAGCAATCCGTCCGAACTGTTTTTGGCCGAGCGGCCTCAGCGCAGCACCGGCTCTGTGGTGGTGTCCAGCCTGGAGGGAACGAGGCCGATTCTCGTCGAACTACAAGCACTGGTGTCGAGCACGAATTATCCCATGCCCAAGCGGATGGCCAATGGGGTCGAAGCCAACCGTCTGTCGCTGCTGTTGGCGGTGATGGAAAAGCGGCTGGGCATGCATCTCTCCGGACAGGATGTCTATGTGAACGTCGTCGGCGGCATACACATCGATGAACCGGCGATTGATTTGGGGATCGTCGCCGCCGTGACCTCGAGTCTGCGCGAGTGCCCGATCGATTTTACGACGTTGGTGATGGGGGAAGTGGGCCTCGGCGGCGAGGTGCGGGCCATCAGCCAGGCGGAATTGCGTATCCGCGAGGCGGCGAAGATGGGCTTCAAACGGTGTCTCCTGCCGGAACGGAATGTGGCGAAGCTGGACCCGGTCGAGGGCATTGAATTGGTCGGCATCAGGGAAGTGGGGGATGCGTTGGATGTGGTCCTGGCGTGAGGGACGTGACAAGTAACATGGAATACGTGAAACGGGCGCGTGACTTCGTCTGTGCTCTCCTACTGTGCAGTCTCACGGTTTCCGGTTGTGCGCTGTTTGGCCCGAGTGAGACGGTCGTTCTCAAGCAAGCCACGGCCGAACAACTCACCGCGCTGCTGCAGGAGCAGGCCGGAGAGGTGCGCACGATCAAGGGACTTTTCAGCGCTAAAATCACCGGCGGCATTCTCCCCATCGGCCAGAGAGTCCAAGGTACCGTGTTTTATCAGCGCCCGAATGCCATCCGGTTGCGGGGGTTTTCGGCGGTGGGGAGTGAAATTTTCGAATTCGTGCAAATCGAGGATCAGTTCAAGCTTCGCCTCCCCACCATGGGGCGGGAAGTAACTGGGCGTCCGTCCGAGGCCGATCAACTCGGGAAGCTTACGCGCCCGTTTCAGTTGAGTGTCTGGGCCATGAGCGGCATTACCGGTACGCAGGCTGTGGGGCCACAGGAACAGGTTCGTGTGTCGGAAGACGGCACCCGCTATCGACTCGATGTGTTGACGGCAGCGGGGCCGAACGGTGCGGCACCGTTTGTCAGCCGGCGCATCTGGTTCGATCGCCGCAACTTGCTGGTGGTGCAGGAAGAACGGCTGACGCCGACCGGCGAAATCGAAGCCACAATGCAATTTGATGACTATCGCGCGGTCGGGGCTGCGCCGGAGTTGACGCCGACATCGAACGGGCAGTCCCCTGCCGGCGAGAAGCGCATCATGCGCCCGTTTGCCATTCGAATGACCGATGGCCAAGGTTCAGGCAGTCTCCAGGTCACGTTTCACGAGTTGGTGCCGAATGAGCCGATCAAGCCGGGCGAACTGGGTCGGGTATGACGGCGCCATCGGCGGAACATCTGTTGGCGGTTGATACCGCGACGGCCTGGCAAAGCGTCGCCCTGTTGCGCGGCGAGCAGGTTTCGGCCTTGGCCGAACAGGACGCTGCCGGCTCTCACGCCCGTTCGCTGATGGGTGCCATTGATCGTGTCTTGGGCGAGACGGGCCTCCGGTTGACGGATCTCCAGGGATTAGCCGTGTCGATTGGTCCCGGCTCGTTTACCGGACTCCGTGTCGGTCTCGCGACCATGTTGGGGTTTCGGGCGGTGTTGGGAACGTCTATCATCCCGGTGCCGACGCTGGAAGCGATGGCGTGGAACCTGCGTGATGTCGAGGGGCTGCTGATCCCGGTGATCAAGAGCCGTCACAACGAGGTCTATTGGGCTGCCTATGAATGGCAACCTGGACAAGGATTGCGGACACATCTAGCCGAACAGGTCGGATCGCCGTCTTCCGTCGCCCGGGCATGCAAGGGTGTGACGGGCGTCACGCTGTTTGGCGATGGCTGGCAAGCCTATGGACAGGAAATCCGTCAGGCCGCGGAGGCGATGGGTGTGACAGTGCGGGAAGTCGATGCGGACTGTCAGCGTCCTTCGGCGGTCAGTGTTGGCCTGGCGGCGCGACTGCGCCTGGCGACTGGTCAGGTTGGAGAAGAGGCGTTGGTTCCGCGGTACGTGCAACGTACGGAAGCGGAGGTCAAGTTCGACGAACTGCAGGGCGTGTCAGCCCTCGAGCGGCGGCGTGAACGCGTGGCGAAGAAGCTGGCCCAAAGGAAAACGGGTGGCCGCACAGGTCGTGATTCGCGAGCCAAGTCATAGACAGAGAAGGGAAACCGGGCGCTGAATATGGCGGCAGATTCGGTCATCATCGAGCCGGCAACGGTCGACGTGCTGGATGAAGTCTTGGCCATCGAACAGGCTTGCTTCTCGGCCCCCTGGACGCGCAAAATGTTGGCGGCGGAATTGTCCGGCAATCAGTTTGCGCATTTTCTGATCGCGAAATGTCTCGATCCGCATTCAGGGGCACTCGTGATTTCCGGGTATTTCTGTTACTGGATTGTCTTCGAGGAACTGCGGTTGATGAACCTGGCGGTGCTGGCCCCGTTCCGCCGAGGAGGGGTGGCGAGCAAACTCGTGTGCACGGCGATTCGGGCTGGCCTGGAGCGCGGGGCAAATCGGGCAATGTTGGAGGTGCGGGCGTCCAATCAGGAGGCTCGTGCCCTCTATGAGCGGTTGGGGTTTCGCCAGACGGCGACGCGGACGCGGTATTATGTGAAACCTGAAGAAGACGCGGTGCTGATGGAGTTGGCGCCGCTGGAGGTGAGTGCTTTGTGCGGGCAGCCCTGAGAGCTGATTCTCCGGGCGGCGGGTAACACGACGGTCATCCACGAACGTATGTAGTCAACCAGGAGGTGCGACATGCAGACGGAGACGGCGATCACTGAGCGGTTACGGCGGTCCAACACAGAGTTCCGGGCGCTTGAAGAATCTCACCATCGCCTTGATGCGGAGCTGGCCGATCTTCAGCGGCGGCACGTGCTCACGCCGGCAGAAGAAGTACTGAAAAAACAACTGCAAAAAGAGAAGTTGGCCACCAAAGACAAGATCGCCGAGCTCATTCGGGCCTCGCGGTAACGCGGGGCGGGGATCCCGTGCCGAACTCGTCGTGCCGCTCCGCGCGGGCAGAGCCGGAAGCGACGGGTCGGAGAGACTGGGCGTTCGTTCAGACAGGCAATGCTCGCACCACTGGCCGCCCATATTCAGTCGCTGAAGAAGCGGCTGCTGATCATCGCGGTGACCTTGGGGGTCGCGTTTGCGACGGCGTTTGCGTACTCCGCGGACATGGTCGCCTGGCTGAACCGGCCGTTCCCCAATCAGTTGGTGTTCTACGGACCGACGGAGGCGCTCTTCGCTTCCATCAAGGTCTCGTTCCTCGCCGGCATCATCTTGAGCCTGCCGGTCGTCTTCTACCAGTGTTGGAAATTTATCGAACCGGCGTTGCTCCCTAAGGAGCAACGCTGGGCCATTCCCCTGTTCCTGCTGGCGGCCTTGCTCTTTGCGCTGGGCCTCGTCTTCTGCAACCTTGTCATCCTGCCGCTGGTCATCGACTTCTTCGTCAGCTTCGGTATGGATCGAGACATTACCCCGGCGTTGGGGGTGGGGACCTACATCGACTTCAACGTCAAGTTTCTGCTGATCTTCGGCTGCGCCTTCGAATTGCCGCTGGTTTTGACGCTGCTGTCGCGGGTCGGGGTGGTTTCGGCGGGGGCGTTGGCCCACTATCGTAAACATGCCATCATGGCGGCGCTGATCATCTCAGCCGTCGTGACGCCGGATGCCACGTTGTTCACGATGTTGCTGATGGCGGTCCCGCTCATGGTACTCTATGAGATCGGGATCATCGGCGCCAAGATCTTCGGGCGGGCGACAGGCCCGGCGCCCGACATGAATTTGCCGCTCGACCCTGATATACCCATTGGCACCGCCGGTCATCGCGTCCGCTGATCCGGCGTTCACAATTTGAAAAGGGTGGCTCATTATGCTGCGTCACATCATCGTGTTGACGGCGCTCTCAGTCGGCAGTCTGCAGGGGGTTGCGCAGGCCGTGTCCTTTTCTGGCGGCAATGAGAGCGGTGGGTCCTTGAAATTGGAGCAGGCGCATCCGGGCCAGGAGCCGGCAGGGTCCGCCGACATCGGCAATACGAGCATTCAAGCGTTGGCCGCCGGCGCCGGCGGCGTCATCTACGCCGGATCGTTCGGGATGGGCATTTTCCGCAGCGGAGACCGGGGCGCTTCTTGGGCATCCGCCAACGACGGCCTCACGGATCCCTTCGTGCTGTGTCTCACCACCGGAAAAGACGGGGCCATCTATGCGGGCACGTTTCGGGGCGGCGTCTTCCGCTCCCGCGACGCAGGGAAAACCTGGCAGGCGATCAACAAAGGGCTGAAGCGCCTCGAAATCAAAGCCCTGATGATGGACGCCAAGGGACTGTATGCCGGGACCGGAGACGGGGTCTATCTCTTGAATGCCGCACAGGATCAATGGAAGACGGTGAGTGCCGGATTGGACGAAATTCTCGTGCATGCCTTGGCGCGGACCGACGATGGGACGCTTTATGCCGGCACGTCCGGGAAGGGTGTGCACAGCTACAAAGAGCGGGGTTCGGGATGGACGCGTCTCCGGCAGGGCCTGAAGGACCATGAAGGCCTCGTGGAGAATTTTATCCGCGTGCTCGCCGTCGACAAGGAACAGGGTGTGTATGCGGGTACGTTCGACGGCGGGGTGTTTCGGAGCGGTGACGGCGGCAAAACCTGGTTGCCGATCAGCCGCGCCCTTCCGAACGATTCGATCCGCGGTTTGATCAGCAACGAGCGCGGGGTCTATGTCGCGACAGGTCGGGGCATTTTCAAGACCGTCGATAAGGGACGGCAATGGGTGCCGTTGAACAAGGGCCTGAGCAATCTGTCGGTGCAGGTCTTGATTGAGGGCGAACAAGGCGGCTTCTATGCCGGTACCAGCTCCGGTGTCTATCGCAGCGACGATGACGGCCTCACCTGGACCGCCGTGAGTCAAGGATTGGAAGGGGAGAGCATCGCGCCCTTCAAGTTTAACTGAGCGAGGAAAGGATACGAGATGTCGGCACAAACCAGTTCACCACAAGCCACCATTACCGTGACGTCGAAGAACGAGCCGTGGGGCCAGATTGTCCTACGCTTTTTCCCCGACGTGGCGCCGAATCATGTGAAGAATTTCGTCGACCTGGCGAAAAAGGGGTTCTACAACGGCACGACGTTCCATCGGGTCATTCCGGGGTTCATGATTCAGGGCGGCGATCCTAACAGCAAGAACCCGGACCGCGCGACGCACGGCATGGGGGGCCCCGGCCACAATGTCAATGCGGAGTTCAACAGTAAGCCGCACAAGCGTGGCACCCTCTCCATGGCCCGCGCCAATGATCCGAACAGCGCCGGATCGCAGTTTTTCATCTGCGTCAACGACGCGAACTTTCTGGATTGGCAGTACACGGTGTTCGGCGAGGTGCAGAGCGGGCTTGAGGTGGTCGACAAGGTCGTGTCAGCCAAACGCGATGGGCGCGACAATCCGCTGGAGCGTGTCGAAATGACGGTGACGATCACCGAGTAGCCTCAAGCGTCATTCGTGAAGCGTGAGAAGACCATAGTTTCGGCGAGTATGCCCAGGGGATTCTTGCGTTTCACGTTTCACGCGTCATGGGTGGTGCTCCTGTGCGTGCTTGCCGCCGGCTGTGCGATTCCTCAGGTTCCATCGAGGACCGTCTACGAAGATCCCGTCAATTTCGTCAGACTGGAATTGGATGCGAATGTGCTGCCGGAATGGCCTCCGGGGCATTTTACGCATCCGGCTCAGTTTTCTCCTGAACAAATCCGGCGTGTGTTGATGGGCCTCACCGTGCAGGAGCACCGGACGGCGCTGCAACGCTGGCTCGGGGGCGAGTCGCGGCGGTTGCCCATGTTTCGTGATGCAGAGATCACCATTCTGGTGCCGCAACTGGTCGAGGCGTTGCGGCTGGCCAAGGAAAACGAGCGAGTCACGTATTATCTGAGCCAGCCGCAGACATCGATCAAGCGCATCATCACCTCAGGCGGACTGTATGTCCGGGGGACCGAACTCCACTTCATTCTAGGCAACTGGCAGACCCTCTACGGTATCCCGGCCTACGGCATGATCTACGATCGGCGCTATCCGATGAACCCGATCATCTCCAAAGGCTTCGACCTTTTCTTCGACCTGGATCAAGCCAGGGTGCAGCAGACCACCAGCATCTGGGATTCGCTCCTCGCCAACACCAAGGACGAGCTGGTGATCGATCTCGCGATCGTGTTTCCCGGCCAAACCGTCTGACATTTCTATCGCGCGACGTGGAGGCGCTCACTGGGCAAGGCGGGGCATGTCTGACCCGCTGGGCTCCTGAGTCTGTGCTTAGAACGAACGGGGGGCGAGACAAGACCCGCAGCGGTGACGAGCGCAGGCCTGAGTTGATCAGTTGGTTGCGGCGGGCGGGCCTTCCAAACGGTCCTGCACCTCCGGCGCGCGAGGGGGATTGGCGGCGCGGCTCATCAGCAGAATTCGACCGGTATCATCCCCCTGTGAGGTGTACGCGAGGGTGACCTCCGCAATCTTGTAGTCGTACTGCGTGTCCGCCAGCCTCGTTTGTGCCGCAGTGAGCGCCACTTCCGACTGCGTGACCTCCACCACCGTTCCCAAGCCGAGTTTGTAGCGCTGTTTCGAGAGTTGTAACGCTTCCTGCGCCGTCTTGACCTGTTCTTCCGCCAGTGTGATCTGCTGCGCGAAGGTGAGGGTATCGAGATAGGCGTTGGTGACCTGCTGCGTCAACGCTTGCTCGATGTTCGTGGTGGCGGCAGAGGCGGCCTGACGATTGGCGTTGGCCTCGACCACCTGATTTTCGATGAGGAAGCCGGTGAAGAGCGGCATGGAAACCATGGCACCGGCCATCCACCACCCGCCGGTCTGTTGATTCTGGCGGGGATCGAAGGGATCAAACGTGCCTCCGCTGGCAATCGCCGACACCGTCGGCAGGTATTGGCGTTTGGTCGCCGTCAGCCTGGCGTCGGCCGAGGCGGTCTGCTCCTTGGCGCGTTTCACTTCCGGATGCGACAGGCTTTCGTTGATCAAGCTTTCCAGCGTTTTCTGCGGCCGCACGTCGACGGAAATGTCTTCGAGGACGTAGTCGTCGGCTCCGACGATACCCATGGTTCGATTCAAATCGGCAAAACTGGCTTTCAAATCGTTGCGGCTGCGCACCAGGAGCGATTGCGCATTGACCAGCTCCACATGCGCGAGATCGAAGTCGAACTTGGACTTCAGTTGCTGGCGATAGAGCGTTTCGATTTGCCCGGCGATGACGCCGCGTTCCCGGACGGTTTCTTCGGCGATCTGGACCAGCCGCTTCCGCTTAAGACTGTTCAAGTAGGCGCGTTGCACATAGAGCAGCACGAGGGCGCGACGGGCGCTGACATCCTGCCCCTGGGCTCGTTCAGCGAGTTTGTTTGATTCGACGAGATTACTGGTGTAACCGAAGTCATAGATCCGTTGATTGGCGATCACGCCGCCGGTAAAGGTGCTTTGGTTTTCCCGAAGGAGTCCGCCGCCGATCAAGAACCGTGGGTTGGTGACGCCCGCTCCGGCGACCGTGTTAGCGTTGGCATAGACCTGCGGATAGTACAGGGAGCGCGCCTGTTCGGTGCGCGCTTCGGACGCTTTCAGATTAGCAGTGCCCTCAATCAGCATGGGATGGTTTTTGACGGCGATGTCGACGGCCTGCTGCACGCCGAGAAAACTGCCGCGCGACAAGCTCACCGGCTGATCCGTCTCTGCGGCAGTGGCAGCGGAGGCCATGGCCGCTGTCGACGACAAGAGCGCCAGCATGATGAACGTGGTGCGACGCCAGGTGTGGTTCATGGGTGGTCTCCTTGTTTCGACGTACTTCCGTTCACGGGGTTGCCCGGCGGAGGCGGCGTGCCTCCCGGTGCGCGTCGTTCAAACTTCTGTTGGGACGGCTTGGCATCCGGCAAGTTGAAGGGGGAGGCCTGCACCGGCATGCCCTCCAGCAGGCGTCGCTTTCCGACCGCGACGACATCTTCATCTCCACGCAACCCGGAGGTGATTTCCATCCAACGGCCGTCGGTGATCCCGGTCTGGACGGTGACCGATTTGGCCTTGCCCTCTTCCACGATGAAGAGGGATTTGCCTTTCGGCGTGCTGATCACGGCCTGTGGCGGCACGACCAGGGCTTGAGGAATCTCGCGCAGTCCCAGTGAGACCTCAGCAAAGGTGCCGGGCCTGAGTGCATGGTCCGGGTTGGGGAGATCTACCTCCACCAGCAGGCTGCGGGTGGACGGATCGAGTGCCAGCGTGGATCGGGTGACGGTGCCCGTAAACGAGCGGCCGGGGAGTTCAGTGACCTTTACTGTGGCTGCCGTCTTGCCAGGGACGATCCAGGGACTATCGTCCTGCGGAACATTGGCGTAGACCCGTACCGTGTTGAGGTCCATGATCGTAAACAGCGGAATAGCAGTGGTGGCCGACGACGTGGCGATTTGAATGAGGGCGCCGGGATCGGCAAATCGTGCGGTGACGATGCCGTCATAGGGCGCGCGGACCTTGGTATAGTCGCGCATCACGGCACGCTGTTCCATGAGATGTTTGGCCCCCTGGTAGGAGGCTTCGGCCACATCCACGTCCTGTTTGGCAATCACGTCGGGTGATTCGTTCCACACCTTGGCGAGCCGCTCGTAGGTCAACTTCTTGATCTTATAGTCCGACACGGCCTGCTGGTACTGCTCCTCCACCTCAGGGGCATCGATGACGGCGACGACCTGGTCTTTTTTGACGGCGTCGCCTTTGTCCGGACCGATCCATTTGAGATAACCCGAGACCTTCGCGTACAGCGTCGTCTGGTAGAGCGGCGAGACGTTGGCGGGAAGCTTGACGGTATACACCAGGTCGCGGCGCGTGGGTTTGAGCACCTGGACATCGACCGGCGTGGAATCCACGTCCGAGGGAGTCGGGCCGGCCGGTGTTTCCGATTGCGCTGTCCCAGCCGGTTTCACCACAGACGAGGTGGTCGCCGGTTCATTTCCCTGCCAAAAAAGATAACCGGCGATCGCCACGATGAGAAGCACACCCGTCGCGATCCAGAGCGGTGTACGGTTGGAGCGCTTCACCAAGGGCGGCGGGACTACCTGTTCGGTCATTAAATTTCCTCCAGAGTCGCGGGCGGGGTCGAAGACATCGGGGGACGTTCCCGGCGAATCAGCACGAGTGAGTGCATGATGGGAACCACCAACAGCGTCATGATTGTACTGACTGCCAACCCGCCGACGACCGCACGAGCCAGGGGCACCATCGTTTCATTGCCCTCGCCGAAGCCGAGAGCCAGCGGCAGCAGGCCGAGAATCGTCGCCAGCGCCGTCATGAGGATCGGGCGAATACGCCGCCGCCCCGCTTCCAGGACGGCATGCTCGGCGGTCGCTCCATGGCGGACCATACGATTGGCAAAATCGACGAGCAGAATACTATTCGACACCACGATGCCCATCATCATCAACGTGCCGATCATCGATTCGACGTTCACCGAGGTGTTGGTGAGGTGCAGGGTCAGTACAGTGCCGATCCAGCCGAGTGGGACCGCCACGAGGATGATGAGCGGGTCAATGAATGAGCGGAACAACGCCACCATCACGAGGTAGATCAGCACCACGGCGAGGGGGAGGGCCAGGGCGAAGTTCTGAATCGCGCCGCGCATGTTGGCCACTTCGCCGCGCAGTTGCACCGTGACGTCTTTCGGCAGAGGCACGCCGGCCATCGCCTGTTCGATATCCTTCGCCACGCGACCGAGATCGTTCCCCACCGGCGTCACCAGCACGTTGATCAGGCGGGATAAGTCGTAGTGGTCCACCGAATCGGGACCGGTTTTAAATTTCAGCGAGGCCACATCGCGCAGCATCACCGGGGGGCCTCGTCGGTCGTCGCCGGACGCGTAGTAGCCGCTGGTGAGTTCCATTTGCCGCCCGGCAAACGGCGTGTTCTGAAGCGCAAGCGTCGAACCCTGGATGCCGCCGCCCGTGAGGCTGGCCGTCGGCAGGAGCGGCGTGCGCGCGCCGATGATCGGAATGTTGAGCAGGTCTTCCGTGGTCGTGAGCGATTGTTCGGGATACTGCGCCAGCAGGAAATACCCGTTGGCGGTTTTGGGATCCAGCCAATAGTTCGGCGAGAGGGCCAGGTTGGAGCTGATGCCGGTGATGACATCGACCACGACGCGATTTTGATTGATGCCGTAGTAGGCGGCTTTTGTCCGATCCACATCGATGTGCAATTCGGGATAACTTTTGCCTTGCTTGATCCGCACATCGACCGTGTTGGGCACCTGCGCGACCCGCTGCTGGATCTGCTCCGCCACCGGCCTGATGATATCGAGGTTCGGACCCTTGACCTGAATGTCGATGGGAGCTCTGAGGCCGAAGTTCAAGACATCGCTGATGATGCCGCCTGTTTGAAAGGCGATCTCGACGCCCGGCAATGACCCCTTGAACCGCTTGCGCAGGTCCGCGATGTAGTCTTCTGTGTGCCCCTTGTGGCCGGTGACCAGGTTTACCAGCACAAAGGCGGTATGGTTGCCGGTGTTCGGGGCGAACCGCGCTGCATCGCCGTAGTAGAGTCCGGTGTTCGAAATGACCTCTTCCAGATCGTCCTTCGGGATGGTGTCGTGCACAAGTTGTTCGATGTGACCGACGATGGCCGTGGTCTTTTCGATTCGTGATCCCTCCGGCGCCATCACCAACATGGTGAAATTGCCCGCGTCCACCTTGGGGAAGAACTCGGTGTGGAGACGTGGCAGCAGAAAGACCACAGTGGCAACCAGAGTGAGCGCAGCCAGGCCGATGACAACCGGTTTGAACCGCACACCGGCACTCAACAGCGGTTCGTACATCGCGAGAACATACCGGAACCATCCCTCGTCGGCCGATGCCTCGTGGTCTGAAGACTTGGTATGTCCGGCTTGGTACAGCCAGGCCAGCACGACCGGCGTCACCGACATGGAGACGACATAGTCGGCCAACATGGCGAAGGCGACCGTCATGGCCAGGGGCACGAAGAGATACTTCACGATGCCGGTGAAAAACATGATCGGCAGGTAGACAATGAGAATGCAGATCGTCGCGACCAGGATCGGAAGCGTCAGTTCCATGGCGCTGTCTTCCGCCGCCGAACGCCCGTCTTTTCCCATCTCCAAGTGTCGGTGCAGGTTTTCCTGTACGACGATGTTGTTGTCCAGCAGGGTGCCGATGACCAGGGCCAACCCGCCCAGCGTCATCAGGTTCACGCTCTGGCCGGTCAGGTAGAGTGCGACCAGCGCGGCGGTCAACGAGAGGGGAATGGCCAGCCCGACCACGAGCGCCGCTTTGACACTCGCCAGGAAAATGAAAATCATCAGGCCGGCCAGTCCGGCGCCGAGGAGGCCTTCTTTCTGCAGATTGGCGATGGCCTGGCGGATGTAGAGTGACTGGTCGTAGAGAAATTTAACGGTGGTGCCTGCTGGAATTTCTGTGAGTTTCGAGAGCTTGGCGCGAATGCCGTCGGTGACTTCCAGCGTGTTGGCGCCTTCCTGCCGGGTGATGGGCAGATACGTCGCTTCACGGCCGTTTACCCGTACGATCGACGTCTGCACGGCGGCGCTGTCGGCGGCGGTGCCGATGTCGCGGATCAGCACCGGCGTGCCGTTGACGATCTTGATGGGGATGTCGTTGATCTTGTCCACGACGTCCACGAGGCTATTCGAGTAGACGTAATAGTCGAGATCGCCGATCTTGATGTTGCCGGCTGGAATGATGGCACTTTGCTGGTTGAGCGCGTTCACCACATCCGAGGGAGAAATGCCGCGCGCGAGCAGCCGTTGCTGGTCGAGAAACACCGTGATCTGCCGGACCTTGCCGCCCAATGGAGGACCGAAGGAGATGCCGGGGATGGTCGCGATCTGGTTGCGCACATTGAAGTAGGCCAGGTCACGGATTTCTTTGGGACCGAGTGTGTCGCTGGAGATGGAGAGGTAGCCTACAGGCAGACTGGACACGCCGAACTTGTAGACGGAGGGCGGGTACACGCCGGGCGGCAGCAGGCGGATGATGCTGTAGGCCAGGCTGGTCAGCTCTGATTGGGCAGAGTCGATGCCGTACTCCGGCTGGAAGAAGACTTTGATATAGCTCATGCCGGAGAGTGATTGGGATTCGATGTGTTCGACGTAGCTCGCCTCGACGAAGCGTTGCTCCATCTTGAGCGTGATGGCCCCTTCCATCTCGCTGGGACTCAGCCCGCGATAAAAGGTGGTGACGAGAATCGAGGGCAGCTTGATCTCGGGGAAGATGTCCACGCGCATCTTCTGATAGGAGACGGCGCCCAGAATCAGCGCGATCATGCAAATCGCAAAGACCGCATAGGGATTTTTGAGGGCGGCGCGCGTCAGCATGCGGCCATCCGTCCCGTGCAGTTGTGTTCGAGCCAGAATTTCCAGAGGTGCAGGGAGAGGCTCACCAGATCATCGAATTGTCCCGGTTTGACCAGGTAGCCGTTGGCGCCGGCCTGGTAGCAGGCATGCACATCGAGGGCATCATCGGAACTGGTGAGAATCACCACCGGAATCTGCGCAAATCGCGCCTCCTGCTTCAGGCGTTTCAACACATCCACTCCGCGTTCTCCCTGTAATTTGAGGTCGAGCAGGATCAAGGCCGGTTCGTCACCGGGCACGTGATCGTTGAGATAGGTCATCGCCGCACGGCTGCTATCGGTGATGTCCAAGCGCCCCTTGTACCCAGACTGGGCCAGGGCCTGGCGCAATAACTCGCATTCGCCGGGGCTGTCGTCGATGAGGAGAATGGATGCGGCCATGGTGCTCCTGCACAGTAAAATCGAGCCCACTCCTCTGCAGAGATCGTTCCTGGCGTGAGTGCAGTATGCTCGGGACCGGCAACGCCTGTAGCACCAACCGGTTACGTCAGACAGCTCAAATTGGTTGCGCGGGGTAGTCGGCAGTATAGGCGAGGGAATTCTGGAGAAACTCCTCAGTCTCTGGGGAATTTCTCCAGAGCCTGGGGAGGTGGACCTAAGCAGCCTTCGCCGCAGTCTTCTTCCACTCCATCATCTTAGCCGTCAATGTGGACGAGGCGGCTGTGTAGTCGCCTTTGAAGCCGATCGACGCTTCCGCCCCGGCCTTATCACCCGCTTGTACTTTGGTGACGACGGTTGCCGCGACCTTGTGAAACGCCTTGTGCAGCTCGAGGATCTCTTTGTACCGCGCATCGTTGGCGACCGGAGTGCCCCCCAAGCTGTAGAGCCACTTGCCGAACTCACAGCGGTTGTCCACACCGACCTCGGCTGGAACGAGCGCCAATGTCCCGTCGATGTTTTGGCGTAATTTCACCTTCCACGCTCCATGCGCACCGATTGCCTTGTCGATCTGTTCCACGATGTTGGACATGCCGCCTCCTTACGAAAATTAGTGACTCTGTCTCCTGTCTCGGAAGGAAGAGGCGGAATCTTGAGAAGGCGAGGGTGATGAGCTGAGGAATACCTGGGAGAACCGGGCCTGTGCCGAGGTTGAGCCAGAGACTTCCCCAGGACGCCGGCCGAGTCTGAATCAGTACGATACATGCAGAGAATTCGACGGTAGACGGGAACACGGTGGTCGCTGGAGAAGGAGTGCCACCATGTCTAGAGACCATGGGTCGTCACAGGTGAGTCGCGGATGGCGTCTGATCAACACCAGGGATTTCGGCCTCTTGTGGTGGGGCCAAGCGACTGCGCAAATCGGCGAGGGCCTCAACAAGGTCGCGCTCCTCTGGTTTGTCTATGAGTTGACCGGCTCGGCTATGAAGATGACGATGGTGGGCCTGCTGCAGACCATTCCTCCGCTGGTGTTCGGTCCGCTGATCGGTGTCTATCTGGACCGGCTGCCCAAGAAGGCTGTGATGGTCTGGGTCGATCTGGTTCGTGCGCTGCTCACGTTGCTCATTCCCGTACTCTCTGCCATGGACACGTTATCGATCGAGGGACTCTATGGGCTGATTTTCCTGACGTCGGTCGTGTCCACAGTCTTTGGTCCTGCCCTGGTGTCGGCCGTGCCTCTCCTTGTGCGGCCCGCGGAGCTGATGTCAGCGAATGCGCTGATTCAAGGTACCAACAACATCGGAATGTTACTGGGGCCGGCCATCAGCGGGATCATGATTGCGCTGATCAACGCGGAAAACGTGTTGTTCGTCAATTCGGCCACATTCCTCATCTCCGCGCTCTGTCTGACGCCGATTCGATTCGCCGTCTCTCGCGTGAGAGCGGTGCAGGGGACCTCCTCCGTCTGGGAGGAACTTCGTGCCGGATTTCGTTTCGTGTTTGCGCAGCGGTCCATGGTCCTCACGCTGGTCATCATTTCTTCCCTCTACAATCTGGGTGTGAGTGCCTTCGTCTTTATTTTGCCGGTGTACGCCAAAGAGTTTCTTCGGGTTGGCCCCGTTCAATTGGGCTGGTTGTGGTCTGCGTTGGGCGTGGGCATGTTGGCTGCGTCTACCTGGCTGACCTGGAGGAAACAGAGCGACATGCAAGGGCGACTGCGTATCGTCGTCCGTAGCATGACCATCGGCGGGCTTGCCGTCTGTAGCCTGAGTCTCTTGGAGACTCCGCTGGTTGCCGCAGGCATCGTCGTGATTGTCGGCGGCAGCACGGCCGTGCTCAATCCGATCGTCTGGGCGCTGTTGCAGGAGGTGACGCCTGAACACCTGATCGGCCGCGTCCTCACGACGTTTAGCGTGGGGTCCATGGCGTCGGCCATGGCCGGGATGACGGGATTTGGGTGGATGGCCGACGCAATCGGCCCCGCTGCGAGCCTGGTCGGGTTGGGGCTGGTGCTCCTACTTACCGCGGCCGTGGCGGTCCCTTGTGCTCGCAATGCCTGTGCCGTTCCTACCGTGCGGGCGTGAGAGGACTCTAAACTCGTGGGTGGGCACCATTTCGCGCGTCCTGCATGTGCGAGGCAGGGCACACCGGCCATGGCGGATGGAAGGATGCTGCGTGGGACCAAGCGTATCGACATCACTGCCTGGTGATCCCTCTCCTCACGCAAACGTTTATACTGGCGACATGGCCGAAGTCTCCCGGTGGCTGCTCACGCGCGACTTTCGCCTCATGTGGTGGAGTCAGGTGCTGTCCCAGGTTGCTGAAGGCGTCAGCAAGCTGGCCTTGCTCTGGTTTGTCTACGCGGTGACCGGCTCGCCGCTCAAGACGACCGTCATCGGCCTGTTGCTGACGCTGCCGCCGATTTTGTTCGGCCCGTTCATCGGCGTCGTCGTCGACCGGCTCCCGAAGAAAGCGATTTTGATCGGCAGCGATCTGGCGAGGGGGGTGCTGATCGGCGTGATTCCTTGCCTGGTATCCGTGGAGCATTTCACGGTCGCCTCGCTCTACCTGCTGACCTTTCTCTATGGCGTCGCGACGGCCTTGTTCGTGCCCACGCTGTCCTCCGTCGTTCCCTTTATGGTCGGTCGCCCGCGGTTTACGGCCGCGAATGCCCTGCTTCAAAGTACCACCAGCATCGGCATCATCCTCGGTCCCGCTGCCGGCGGACTCGGCATCGCCTTTTCGGGATCACAAGATGTCCTGTGCGTGAATGCCCTGACCTATGTTGCATCAGCGGCCTGTCTGTTGCCCATTCAGTTGCACGGGGCGGACGGGAAGCCCACGGCCGGCCTTGGAGAAGGACGATTCCTCGGACAGGTGCTCGATGGTCTCCGGTGGGCGTTTCTGAGCCATCGGACGATGCTTGCGCTGATCATTCTGGCGTCGATCTATACTCTCGGCAGCGGCGCGTTCAGCACGCTGTTCCCCGTCTTCGGCCGCCACTTGCTCGGGCTCGGACCGGTGGAGATCGGCTATCTCTGGTCATGGCTCGGGGCCGGGTTGCTCCTCTCATCGTTCGGTTTGATCCGGGTGAGCGCCTGGGACCTTCCGCGACGGCTTGTGGTGATTATGCTCTCCTGCGCACTCGCGGGGTTAGCCCTGATTGGGCTGACCTGGACGCAGGATGTGTGGACAGCCTCGCTGCTCGTCGTCTGCATCGGGATCGGCTTCGGCAGCTGGACTCCCATCGCCTGGGGCATCATTCAAGAAGTGGCCCCGCCGAGAATGGTTGGGCGAGTCATGGCGGTGTACACGGCGGTGGCCACGGCCACCTCCATGCTTGGCATGACCCTGTTCGGTTGGGTCGCGGAATCGTTCGGCTCCGTCCCCAGTGTCATCGGGATTGGTGTGGTGATGGGTGTGCTCGCGGGTGGCACGGTATGGTTCAGGGGGCGGATGGGTGGGGCTGGGGTTTGGAGAAAAACACCGGAATACACTCATCGGTAGTGCGCATACTCTGATCTCTCTTGATTCTCGTCATCGTTGGTTAGGCTGAATCGGACAGGAGTTCTCCGCAAAGAATGATTCTGCCCGCCCCGTTCAATCCAGCAAAAAGTCGAACTCTTGGCCCCGTCAGGTCGTGCCTCTGCGGCCATTAGGCCTTCTGTTCAGGCTGCCGTGCACATGGTGCTTCGCAGCGGGACGGGTATCGATAAGTAAAAACAGTTTCTCGCCCTTTGGATGCTCTGTAATTTCCGTGATGCTGCCCAGCTGAAGCCAATCTTGTTTCGCCACATGCCCCTACGCCTGCCCGTATACATTCGATAAGCAGCCCTACGGAATGTGATTGCTAAATGGTGGTATTTCAATGGCTGGTAGGGCCATTTGGATCTATTGCGCATACGTAGTCAGTGAGATTACAACGTGCCTCCTGTCAAGAACTCCGCGACACACGTTTGCATAGAAGGCTTCAGATGGGGAGGAGGCACAATGCTCACGCACATCCCACTGTTTGCATCCTTAATCGTGCTCCTCGCGGTGAGCACCACCGGTTGCAACTCCCTTCCTCAGAACATCGCCTTGGGTGCCGCGATCACGACGGCGGTCGGAGCTGTGATCCCCGGCCATGACATCGAGCAAGTCTATTACCTGGGGTCGTTCGATCCTCAAGAGCAGGTGCCGCCTGCGCTCTATCGCGTGCGTGTGCGTGGGCAGGCCAGCATCATCAGCTGGATGCGGTTCGGTTCCGGCTGGGTGCCCGCTGAGTTGATCGATTCCTTGGGAAGTTCAGTCGAGATCAACAAGGCGGACGGCAAGATCCACTTCACACATGAGAACAGCAAGAGTCTGGCGAAGCTGGCGATTGGCCGCCGTCTGATGCAATTCGGTCCGGAAGGATTTCGTGAGGTGCCCAAGGAACATCGCCTGGTCATCGTCATGGGGTCCGACCCGGAGAAGTTTTTTGCCGCCATGGACGAAGCTCTGGGGGCGGTGAGTCAAGCCAAGGTGGATCAAGACAGTGGTGCACTGAACCGGATGCTGTTTGAAGCCATGACCACCGTGAAGGCGGAGAAACAGGTGGTCGAGGCGCAGTTGGAGGCCGCGAAAGAGCAGTTTGCCTCGAGCGAAAGGAGTGGCTTATGAAGGCATCGGCCACCATCCGACGGCAGGCCGTAGCGGCGACATTGGCTCTGTGCGCTCTCAGCGGATGTGCTGTTTTAACCGTTGATGTGGATGTCTATAAGGGGGCGCTGGTCAACGAAGAGCATGTGCAGCTGCACCAGCTGGTGGCGCTCACCACCGCGGCCCAGCCGATGCTGGTGCATCTTCGAGACAACCTTGAGTGGCCAGAGACGGAGGGCAAACCACCGAAAGGAGCTACTACCTATCCCGGCAACTATTCCGGAGACTGTGAGAGAAAACAATGGACGGGCAGCTGGTACGAGATGGGACATGTGAAAGCGCCCGAAGGTTGGGTATCGGAAGCACCGAAGCCTTGGTGGAGGGCATTTTGGGATACTTTGCAAGAGGGGTTCAGAAACCCTCTGTGTCGGCCACATTTTAAGAATCCTTATGCGCGTGCCGTGAATAATGTTTTGAGTCTTTACGACGACCTTGCCGATTCCGATCTCGGTCCCCATGCTCGTAAACTGAGGCAAGCGGTAGAGCAATTGCGGACAGCCACGTCTGATCCTGAAAAAGATCAGGCCATCTATGTTGAGCTTGCCTCAGGGTTCAAGCCGGATACCGCTCTCACCCGAGAGGGGTTGTTGAATCTGAAACAAGGCTACCGAGAATTGCTGGTCTCCTCCTCCGGGAGCGAAGTCAGTCGCAAGGTCGGACCACTGATGGACGCCCTTAAGGAGCTATGGAGCAACCCCAAAGCCATAAAGAAACAGGTGCCAGAGAAGAAACCAAAGGAAATAGAAGCCGACTTATTATCCAAATGGGAAAGGACGGACACTTACCTGATCAGAAACGAAATCTTCGATCGGCGTCTACCATTCAGAGCTGTGTGGAAGTTTCTTGGCGAAGGAGTGACCGATACGTTTCTTGCTGAAGTGACTCGGGAATTATGTCCACAAGGTCGAGAGGGCGACAGCGCCTGCGGCGCGCTCTTGAAGCGCACACAAGCGCTTGCCGATGAGTACTGGAAGTCGAGACGGGCCGTCCGGGACATTTGGCTGGAGAGCCTTGGTTTGTTGATTGATATCGAGCGTTTACGGCGCGACAACACAAAAGTGTATGACGATCTGAAGAACAAAGTGATCCGGCTGGTTGTTGAGGTGACTAATGTGCGGCACATCGCATCGGCGTTGGATCGTCTCGACCGTGAGGGACAGTGTTCGCTGCTGAGGAATCCACTGAGTCTCGGCTTGTTTTGTGAGGTTGGCAAGGATAGTCAGCCGATCTGGAGCGAAAACAATGTGAGAAAGCAGCTTGGCTATTTTGAGGAGGTGTTGCGACGCAATCTTTCCAGTTCACCGGCAGATACGGCCCATTTCCTTCTATATCTCGACAGCCTAGAAAGCACTGCTCCCCAGAAGAACAGCATCGGCAATGTATTGGTTGAAGCAGCTAACAAGGTGAACCCTCAACGCCTGGTGAGACTAGGGCTGAATCGCAGTTTCATTGAGGATCGCAAGTTGGAAGGCTCGCCGGAACTCTTCGACTTCGTAGACGATGTAAGTCGAAAGGTGGCTCAGGGTTTTGAGCGAGGCCGCCTGCCGGATGGATTGCACACGCTTACAGAAGCGTTTTTGAAATCACATAACGGCAATACACACGCGGGAGATTCGCACGAAGAAGAGAAACTCCTCGATGCGTTGGTGGAGTTTGCGCAAAAACTGCTGTTCCTTGCGAACCATGAAGGCTTGTCATCCCCACCAGGAACGTCTGGCCTCATCCTGGGAGGGGCCGAGAAAATTAATCGCGGGTTATTCGGAGACTCCCTCACAGACGCGGGGTTATACGGCATCTTCGGCTCAGGTTTGGCTGAAAATCGCAAACAACAATACGTCCGAGTCTTGCAGGCAGTTGGCAATTCCATTTTGTTTTCGGCGAATGAGCTGAGGGAACGGGAGCGGTACCGAGATCAAAGTAAAGGCAAGGTTCAAGCAGAGGTCGCTGCCGTGAGGGCGGCGTATTCGCCGGATCCGGTGAAGATCCTTAGCGATCTCCTACATGAGCTCCGAAGAGAACAAGTCATTGCTCAGAATCAGCTAGGTGAGGCCACAGCTCAGAAGGCAGCAATTGACGGACAAATCGGGAGCTCGAATAATCCAAAATCCGGTTTGCGGCTGGCTGAGGACACGGCGCTCAATGAACGGAACAAGGCCGAGCAAGATCTTGCGAATTATGTGACCAAGCAGGGTCAGCAGAAAGCCATTCATGATGTGCTGACGCAGGAGGTGATTGCGAAGATCAAGGCTCAATGGAAGTCGTCGGGAACAGGCGCGGCCGCCGATGTTACGGCGTTTATGACCGGTTCGCACGGAATCGAACAGGAACTGACCACCGTCCGACAGGCGCTGGATGGTATTCCCACTCCTGTAGAAACTCACAATTTTGATGAAGGCGTCAAGTATGTGAAGTCTCCCGAAGCAAAGGCGGCATTTGAAGCCTACCGCACGATCAACGGACATACGTCGTTCGCACAAGCTGAGTTGTTGGACGCGTTTGCCGCGCATCTACGTGAATTGGAAGCCGCACGGGCGGCGCGCGTGACGCAGTACGAGAAAAGCATCAGGGAGAAGGCGCAGGCGGTCGTTGATGTGCAGGAGAAGATCGCGAAGATGGAGGCGGAGTCGGTGCGGCTGGCGACCGTCATCGCAGCGCTTCCGAATACTAAAATTCAACTGATCACAGCGGCGACGGTTATCGAAGCTCTAAGGGCTGAGGTGCTGGATGAAGCCGCGCAGCATGACCGGTTCGTGTCGCCCGACGCCATGTATCTCCTACTGGCCACGCATGTGAAGCGGAAAGAGGACGCCGAATCTGATGTGAGCAAGAAGCAACCATATCAAGTCGCTCTAGATGTCTTGTCGCGTCGTACCCCGCCGCCTGGGCTGCCTCCGCCGAATCCCACAGACTACAAGAGCCCTCTCGCCGTTATGGACGATGTGATCGCACTGCTGCGCCATCGGCAGATGATGGCGGTAGAGCGGTTTGGGAAAGGCTCTGACGAAGACAAGAAAGCGACTGAAGCCTTGGAGAATGCCTATCAGCATCGAGCCGGGATGGTCTATATCCGACCGTCGTCGGCCTACCTGCGGACCAGTTTTCCTTCTACCTCATTGCAGGACGATCCCAACTTGGCCTGGGACAACATGTTGCTCAAACAGGGTATCAGGAACCTGCCTTTCTCCTCGCAGCTGCGGGATATCCTGGATCCCTCGGTGGAGCGGGATCGAATACTGACGGCCGAGCTAGATAAGCAATATTGGCAAAACATCAACCGTGTGCGCGTTTCGGGAGCAGGATTTACCAACCAGGCACTCGTGAAAGACGATGTGGGCAATTGGTATGTGAAACAGTACTTCGGCGACACGGAAAAAATCGTCAAATCGGCCAAGCATGTGGCCCTCTACAGTTTGGGAACCAAGCTGCCCATCGATCTTTCTGATGAGCTGCGGAAGGCGTTCGTTACGAAGGAGGGGTCCAAGAAGACGGAGGCAGAGAAAGAAGCGGAACTGCCGCCGTTGCGGCAGGTATTCGGCAAACATAAGGCTGCGTATCAGGCGTACATCGCTGACACAGCAACGCAACTTGTTGCATTGCATGGAAGGGACAATGAAAAGACCCTGTATGCACAAATCTTGGCCGCATGGAAGGGTGACGCTGAGTCCTCGACGGACGCAGATCCCATGAAGGCGCTCACAGTAGCACTGGAAGAAGAAGTTGCGCAGTGGGATACGACCCTCGGTCCGTTGAAGGAGGCTTCAGATCAGGATCGGGGCCTTGCTATTAGGAAGGATCTCCGAGCGCTTGCCAAATTTGAAAAGCAGTTGTCGGCGCGGATACAAAAGCTCGATAAACAGGAGGCGTTGAAGACCAAAGCAGCCAAGGAAGTCCACAAGGTTGTGGGTCGTATCCTGATCGGTCTGTTGGAGGGTCACAAGCAGGCGTTGGATCGATATGAGCAGGCGGTTCTCTTTATCGGCGACGCCGCCAATCCGAAAGATCCGAAGCAGGAGCAGGAGAAGTGAACCAGTCGCGAGCGGCAGAGGAGAGGCGAACAGCCTGAAGAAATTATGGACATTGAATCAACAACGTTAGGCACGGCGGCGCTCGCGATCGGCGCGTTGGGAGGAGCGGCACAGGGCATCGTTGACGGGCTCTTCAAGGCATTTACGTGGTTTGATTCGGCCGGGTTTGAGCGGGTGTTTGCGGTGGGAGGCAAGGAGGGAGGACGGCGGTTCTTTCCGACGCACAAGGCTACCCTCGATCCACTGTTGCCCGCTTTGAGAATTGCCTATGGGAGTGACGTCATGGAGTTACTCCGTGCTCAATATCGAGCAGGCCGTGCAGGCGGCGACCTGCCTCGAACGCTACGGCAGGGGGTGCGGATCGGGTTCGGGATGATGGAGGTGCCGACCATCGCGTTGGTGGCGACTGAGTTAGGCGTCTCGGCGGACATGGCAACTCTGGCAGCGCAAGCGATTGACAGCGCGCGCCGACAGCGTTCCCACGCGGAGCAGCCCCCGTCTCAAAACGTGCCCATGCCTCCTCAGGAGCCGGCTATGAGCGATGAACAGCGATCCGCGTTGGCCCGTCTGGAGACCATGATCGATGCCCGTATCGATGCCGCCTTGGCCTTGGCCGACACACAATATGTCAGCCAGACCAAGTTCCTAGCTACATTCGTTTCGTTGGCCATTTCATTCGCGGTTGGTGGGAGCTTGGGAATGGTCCCGGATGAGTGGGGGTGGTGTCTCCTCGTCGGTCTTGCTGCCGTTCCCCTGACGCCAGTCGCGAAGGATCTCTCCACCGCCTTGCAAGAAGCCACGAAGGCGATGAAAGCGCGATGAACGCCTTTATCCTCAGCTTGCGTGACCAAAAATTTGGGGGAGCTGTCACCTCAGGCGTGCTCTATAAGGCTCTGCCGTATTGGGATGTGTGGTGGAATGATCGATTGCCGGATTTTACCCTGCTGACTCGTGGACAGCGTCTCACGTTGCTCCTGCACGGCTATAACAACGGCCTTGAGGAGGGGCGTGACAAGCTGGTGCGGTTTATCGGGTGTCTGGAACAGCAGGGCTCAACGGATCTGATGCTCGCGGTTCTTTGGCCCGGCGACTCCTGGGCCAACGCGCTTGGCAGCTGGGCCGGCGCGTTGAGCTATCCCGCGGAAAGTCGCGATGCTGACGACAGTGCCGATAACCTGCTCACGTGGCTTGTGCTCCATGTGCATGAGAGCGCCCGTGTGGCGTTCGTCGGCCACAGCCTCGGTTGCCGCGTCGTCATGCGCGCGGCGCAACGCATGGTACGAGATGTGACGGTCAAGAAGCCGATCTTGGATCGCATCTGTTTGATGGCGGCGGCAATCGACAGCGATTCGTTGGGTAGAGTCGAGCCAACCTCTTATCGCGACGCCGCAAAGCAGGCCGACCGGATTGCGGTTCTGGCCTCACAAGAGGACAGGGTCCTGCAGGTGGCGTATCGGGCGGGCGATTCGGTCCAGTCCTGGTGGCCGTTCTCAGGAGAGCGTTCGGTACGGGCACTGGGCCGGTATGGTCCGGAAGGTGGTTCTCCCGAGGTGTCAGCTAAGATCGAATCACATATGGCAAATCCTGATCGAGGTATCGGTCACAGTGACTATTTGCCGCAGTACCCTCCACCGGCGGCACCACTGCATCACACCAGGGCCAAGAGCGAACAGTTCGTATTCGAGTTTTTGAGTCGCCGCCCGAATCCTGACTGGCCGGCAGAAAGACCGTAACGATGAGGATGGTGTCGATGTGTCCGATACGTCTTTTCACAAAGGACATTCTCGCACTTGGTCTCGCTCTGTCGTTGTCGTCCTGTGCGATGGTGGAGTCCATCCGCTGCCTGCCTCACGGCGAGGATGTCCCGTTCGATGTCGAGAAAAACAAGTTAGAATCATGCTTGAAAAGCGACAAGAAGGACACGGCCGGCGACGATGACTTTGAAGCGGGTTCGATTAAGCATCCTGTGTATTGTTTCCCTGGCGATCGAAGTAAGCCGCCGGTGCTGTTGCTCCATGAACTGCCTGGTTTGTCTGGGAAGACGTTGGAGTATGCGCGCAAGCTGTCCCAGGACTTTACGGTCTATGTGCCGCTTTTGTTTGGCAAACCGAATAGCCAGTCGAACTGGCATGGTCTCGTGATCACCTTTGGACTCAACGGTGAGTGGCGGGGGTTGGAGAGTGGAACGAGCGACGTTGTGCCGTGGCTGCGCGCGGTCGTGGCGGAGATTGAGCGAGTGCATCCGCAGCAACGCATCGGCGTGATCGGCAACTGTTTGACGGGCTCGCTGCCATTGGCCTTGCTCGGCAATCAGAAAATCCATGCCGTCGTCCTGGCCCAACCCACGCTGCCGTTGAATATATTCGACAACAGCAGCGAGGCCAGAAGCTCACTGGGCATTTCGAAAAATGAGATTGCACAGGCGAAACAGAGTTCCGCGAGGATCTTTTACCTGCGGTTTGAACAAGATTGCATCGCGAAACCTGAAAAGCGGTGGAAGGTGTGGGATCTCTTTACGGAGCGAGGAAAATTTCCTGATCGCGTGCACAAGTGGGTGATTCCGTACGAGAAGCATCCGGTTGAACATGCTCATAGCACCTTGATCGGGGAATGGCGCGTCGGCGAGTCCGGCAAGGCGACGACTGATGCCCACGAGGAAGTCCGACGATTTCTCCTGGACCCAGTGACGTTCGAGTCAACGAGTGAACGATAGCAGACTCTTACTAGACACTATGAATGACGATCCAACGCCGGATTCGCTCGTAGAGCCAACTCCGCAGTGGTACAGGCAACACGGCTGGCGCTTTGGAAGCATGCACCTGCATGTGACCGCTTCAATCATTCATGTGGCGATCTGTTTAGCGCCATTACTATTTGGCCTTGTTGGCGGGCTACAAATCTCGTCGTGGCCTAAAGATCGCCTCTGGCTGATCCTGTTGTGGGTTGGGGTCGCCGCGCTGGGATACCCGACTTGGGCATGGGTTGAAACCATGGTGTTTGAGCGGTGGGTGAGGAAGTTACCGGAGCCTCAGCGGAAGGTTGAGCGAGCCCATTACCAGCTTCACGTGGGGATGGCCAAGAACTTTTGGCAAGCCGTCATGGAAATCTATAAAGTTGCAGGTCTCATTGGAATCGGAATTGCCCTAAAGTAAGCATTGATGTGCGGAGCGGTGAGCGAGGGGCCTGCACTCGGGCTCTCATCAAGCTGGGAAGGGGTTTCTGTCATGTCCAACGAGAGTGAAACGCCGCATCCTCGTCACTACATCATTGTCGTGCATGGCATCGGCGAGCAGCGGCACAACGAAACCACGGTGGAGGTGGTGAATCGGTTTGCCACGGCACGAGCCAAGCCAACACCGGAATTTCCTTATGCGGCGCTGTTGCCCGGGACTCTGTCCTCGCTTTCCATGCGCCGCAAGGGTGGGGGGCAGGGCTGGTCGGAGTTCGAAGGAATTCCCGTTGAACCACGGAGCGTTTCAGCAGCCTTTGACGGCACTCGCGCGACCATCACAGCAGGGAAGAATTTTCGCTTCGTGGATATGCGGTGGGCGGACATTTTGCAGGAGCACCATAGGGTGTTCAGCTCATCGACAAAGCAGTGGACGGGATCGTTGTTGGCTCGTCTTCAGCCGCCGTTCACTCCCCCCAAATGGTCGACCCCATGGGTCCTCCCCCTTCTATGGGAGATCAAGCAAACCTTGCTGCCCATTCAAGGTTTGCTGAAGAGGTACTCAGACGAGATCGAGAAAACCGTTTTCCAGGATGTGATCGGCGATATCCATTTGTACGGTGACTATGCCCGTACCAGGGGGCAGGCTGTCCGCCGATTTCATACGGTGATGGATGAGATCCATCTGCGTGACTATGTCCAGTGGTGCCGCTTTGAACGGACCAGTGCCGCTGAGGACTATGTTCCGCCCTTGTATACGATCATTGCGCACAGTCTGGGGTCGGTCTTGAGTTATGACGCGTTGGTGTATGCCTTTGCGAAAGAAAGCATCAGAGACGGGACTGATCGGCATGAGAGCGGCTGTCTTCCTTTTCCTGGTTACACGGAACGGGAGGATTCCGACCAAGACGCCTGGCTGGGGCTGCTGGCCGAGTTAATGAGGGACCCTCGACGTTCAGACCTTCCACGCGCCGCCAAAAACTGGGCCGACTTTAGTCAGTGTTATTCGCAGTTCGGACAGTGCCATGGTGCGAATATGCCGAATATGAACGGGTCACCGATTTACCAGGAGATCCCTCTCCTCCTATGGCGCAATCACGTAAAGAATTTCATCACCCTCGGGTCGCCGATCGACAAATTTCATACGCTCTGGCATCACAACTATCGTCATATGGGCTTAAGTCACCATTCTTTTTCTCCTGCGTGGAGTGATAACTGGCTTGACGACAGCCTTCGGCACCGCATTACCCATTACAACCTCTGCGATGAACAGGATCCCGTCGGCCATCACCTGGACACCACCCTAGAATGCCCAAGTTACAGCAAGGTTTTTAATACCAGCATTCCAGTCGCTTGCCGAGACGTGGTATTTCGTCGGTATTCGGTGCCAGGGATGGCGCACGTTCAATATTGGAAGGATCAAGCGCTCTTCGATCGCGTGATCAGTGAGGTTATTGACGAGTCTCCGGCGTTTCCAGGCGATCATGACGAAACCCATGTGGGGCAATTCATCTCCAAGGACTTCATCGAAGTCGCCGGGGTCTACGACATGGCGTTGATCTGGGCCTACGCAAGGATTCCCCTCATTGCATCGGTCATCACAGGGTTGTTGCTGAGTTACGGTTGGATCGGATGGTGGTACTGGGGCTTTTCACCATCCTCGGCCTTTGCACTGCTTACGGGAATCTTGCTCTGGACCTGTCCCAGGCCGTTCGATGCCTATCGTCGTGAGGCGAAAACCGAATATATTGCGGGACAAAATGGGTTGATGAGGCGAGTGCTACCTTGGCAGCCCCGCCGCGGGATCTTCGCCAATGTCGTGGCCGGATCGGTCGCCTGGCGCCGTATTCTCATTTTGCTGAATGCTCATCCGCACCAGGCCTTCGACGCAAACGATGCGAAAAATAGAAACGTACGACTGTCATTGAAAACCGCAGGCAATTTTAACAGAGTGTTTCGCCGAAGGATTCTCGGCGGTATTGTCGTACTTCTTTTGGCCTCGGCGTGGATTTGGGGCGGAGGAAGGCATTTGTCTGCTTCGGTCGACAATGTTGCCGGACCGCCAGTCTGGTATGTCGCCACGTTGGTTCTGCTGACCGTGACGATGGTGTATCTCTGTTGCATGACGTATGTTGGATATATCTTTAAAAAGATGAAGAAAACCATGGCCCCAGCGGGTATGTCAGACTCTCCCTCGACTTTGCCAGCTTCCCAGGTTACCTGATCGGGTCGATCCGCTCTCGGCCCCTTCCAAGGTAGGATACCGCTCAGCCGCCGGCTCTCGATAGGATCCGCCTACAAGGAGGCTGACATGGCACCTCGTCGGTATGTGCGAACCTACTACCGGTTTCCGCTGCAGTACCCTGTGATCTTCGGGGGAGCGCCGTTTGTCGGCGAAGGGCGTTTAACCAACCTCTCCTTGAAAGGTTGTTCGGTGACGTGCGATCGGGAAGCCCTGTGCGGAAGCGAGGTGCGCGTGAGCATGTTGCTCAAGAACGAACCGCCGGCCTTGCCGGTTGAACTCGGCACCATCAAATGGGTCAAAGGGAATCAGTTCGGCGTGGAGTTTCAGCGCGTACCGGTGGATGCCCAGCAACGGCTGAATCGACTGCTGCGGCTGGAACTGATCGAATGGCTGGAGAAACGGCATCGTCCTAGTTCGTCATCCGGCTCGGCCAGTCAAAAGCATTAACATCCTGCCTCCCACGACTCGTTCTTCGTTCCACAAGACATGCCCTGTACTGGTCCACGGAGCCCAGATACGAGCATGCCTCCGTTGGATTCACTTGAAAGCGTGGAGTCCGTCGTTCGAATCCTGTACACTGTGGACCGTAGCGGCAGATACGGCTTTGCTGCGTCGCTTGAACGCCGGCAGCGCCGTCTTGCACAGCGTCGATGCATCGCTCGCCGATGGAGCCCATGGCTTCAGAACCGATCTCTCCACTCGCGAAGACGTTCGACGATTCCCGCCAAGGCCCGAGCTCCTGGTGGTCCTACCTTGCCACATGGAATCCCACTCTTTTGACGGCGGTCGTGCTCGGCATCGCGACCGGGCTACGGATGGCCCTCACCCCGCTCTGGGGATCGGGGTACACCTTCATTACGTACTATCCTACGATTATGTTCGTGGCGGTGGCCTGTGGGTGGCGCCATGGTACCGGTGCCACGCTGGTGTCGGCGGCCCTGTCCGCCTGGTTTTTTCTGGATGTTCAGGGATCGGCCCGTGAACAGCAAGCGGCCCTGGCCATCTTCATCGCCGCGAATCTCATCATCGTGTCCCTTTCCGAAGCGATCACACGGGCGCGCCTTCGCGCGCAGGCCGAGACCACGCAGGTGCGGGCTGAGGAACAGCAATTGAGGCTGGAAATCGAGGCTCGGGCTAAGGCGGAAGAACGGGTGCGCGCGAGCCAGCGCCAGATGCAATTTGTCACCGATCATGCTCCGGTACTCATTGCGCAATGCGGCACAGACTACCGGTACCGGTTCGTTAACCGGCAGTACGCGGAGTTACTGGGGCGAACTCCGGAGCAACTCATCGGTCGGCATCCGAGCGAGGTCCTGGCGGCGGAGGTCTACCAGCAGTCGGCGCCATACATGGCGGAAGCCCTCGCCGGGCGGCAGGTGCGATTCGATCAACAGTTCCCGGGCACCACCTCCGGCAACCGGCTCTTGCAAGTGACCTATGCGCCGGAATGCGACGAGCGGGGAACCGTCACGGGATGTATCGCGGCGATCGTCGATATTACCGAGCGAAAACGAGCGGAAGAGGCGCGTGCGATGCTGGCGGCCATTGTGGAGTCGTCGGAAGATGCCATCGTCAGCAAGGATTTGAATGGGATCATCACCAGCTGGAATCGAGGCGCTGAGCGACTATACGGATACAGTCAGGAGGAAGCGGTCGGGCGGCCGGTGACCATGCTGGTGCCGGAGGACCGGCTCGATCACGAGGTGCCGATTCTCGAACGAATCGGTCGGGGCGAGGCGGTTCAGCAATACGAAACCGAGCGCCGGAGAAAAGACGGCACGCGGATCCATATTGCCCTGACGGTGTCGGCCATTCGCAATGATGAGGGTCGGATCGTGGGAGTGTCGAAAGTCGCCCACGACATTACCGAACGCAAGCAGGCTGAGGCCGCGTTGCGGGAAAGTGAAGAACGGCTCCGTCTCTTCATCGAACATGCGCCTGCGGCGATCGCGATGTTCGACCGGCAGATGCGATATGTGGCGGTGAGCCGGCGGTGGCTGGCGGACTATGGCCTCGAAGGGGAGGTGTTGGGACGCAGTCACTATGACGTCTTTCCGGATGTTCCGGACGCATGGCGGAGGGCGCATCAGCAAGGCTTGGCTGGAGTGGTCATGCGTGCCGAGGAAGACCGGTTCGAGCGTTCAGACGGGACGGTCTTTTGGATTCGATGGGAGATTCACCCCTGGCGGGACAAATCAGGCGGCATCGGCGGCATCATTATTTTTGCCGAAGATATCACCGACGGAAGAATGGCGGAGCAGGCGCTGCGCGAAAGCGAAGCCCAGCATCGAGCCACCTTCGACAATGCGGCGGTCGGCATCGCGCATGTGGGGCTGGATGGACGCTGGCTGCGTTGCAACGATGCCGTCTGCGCACTGACCGGTTATTCACGAGCAGAACTGCTGGGTAAAACCTTTGCCGACATCACATACCCGGAGGACCTTGAGCCGGACTGGGCCGCAGTGCGCCGGTTGCTCGCCGGTGAGATCGAGACCTTCTCCATGGAAAAGCGCTACATCCGGAAAGACGGCTCGCTGATCTGGGTGCATTTGACCGTGTCCTTGCTGCGTGATGCGCAGGGCTGTCCCCAACATTTCATTTCGATCGTGCAGGATATCCAAAGCCGGAAGGAAGCCCAGTCGCAATTGCTGCAGCTCGCAGATGACTTGGAGCGGCGTGTCGAGGAACGAACGCGCGAATTGGCCGATTCGCAGGACAGGCTGCGTGCCCTGACGACCGACTTGAATCTTGCCGAGCATCGGATCCGCAAGCAGCTCGCCACCGATTTGCATGACTATCTCGCGCAGTTGCTGGTCCTGAGCCGTATCAAGTTGGGGCAGGCCAAATTAGAAGAGGTGACGCCGGCGGCGGCTCAGGCGATGACGGAAGTGCAAGAGGTGATGGATCAGGCGTTGGCCTATACGAGGACGTTGGTGGCGCAGCTCAGCCCTCCGATTCTGAATGAATTCGGTCTGCTGATGGCGCTGCGGTGGCTGGCGGATCGGATGCAGCGTGAGCTGACAGTGGTGCTGGAGTCGGAGACGACGACGGAGAGTCTTCCGTTGTCCGAGGAACAAGCGGTGCTGCTGTTTCAGTCCGTCCGCGAACTCTTAATGAATATCGTGAAGCATGCGGGGACGAATGAAGCCCGGATCACGGTGGCCCAGTCTGGAGCATCCCTGTCTATCACGGTGTCCGACCGCGGCGCCGGTTGCGATCTGGTGGCGGCCGAAACAGGACTCGAGACAGGGTTTGGGTTGTTCAGCATTCGCGAGCGGATGAAGGCCCTGGGGGGGTCGTTTGACGTGCAGTCGGTGCCGGGTGAAGGCACGATCGCCGTCATGACCTTGCCCTTGGATCGTCAAACTCTACCCACCGCAGAACGTGTAGACGAGGCGGCTGCGAGGGCGGCCCTCACTGAAGCGTGGTCTCACGAAGCAGGGACGCCCGGAGTCCAGCAATCGGACCACGTGGCCTCGCTCGTGCGTCCGAAGATTCGGGTGTTGCTGGTGGACGATCATCAGATGTTGCGCCAGGGTCTCCGGGCTATCGTCAACGGGCATCCGCAACTCGAGGTGGTCGGAGAGGCAGGGGACGGGTTGGAGGCCATCGAGTTGGTGCGTACGCTGAAGCCCAGCGTGGTGGTGATGGACGTCAACATGCCCCGGTGCGACGGGGTGCAGGCGACCAGGCGGATCAAGGAGGAATCTCCGGAGATCCAGATTCTGGCCTTGTCCATGCACAATTCGGCGGACATGTTTGAGCGTATGAAGCAGGCCGGCGCCTGTGGGTATCTGACCAAGGAGAGCGCAGGGGGACAGTTGTGCAAGGCAATCGTTGAAGCGACGGTCAGTACGCGCTAGCCGGCATTGGCTCTTGCCGTCGGCATCCGCCGGAGGGGAAGCCGTCGGTGTTGTGGTGCGTCACGTTGCGGCTACCGGGGGGGGCAGTTGTTCGGCCAGCACGTCGAAAATCTTCTCCGGCACCAGTTCCTTCGGCAGGAATGCATTGGCCCCGACGGCCCGCAAGGCCGCCTCGACTTCCCGACTGGTGTGGCAGGACATCCCGATCACGACGGTATTCGGGAGGAGCGCTCGGATGCGTCGTGTGGCTTCGACACCATCCATGCGTGCCATGCCTACGTCCATCAGTACCACCGCAGGGCGAAGGGTCTGAGCCAGTTGTGAGGCAGCGATGCCGTCGGCCGCTTCGCCGATGACCTGAAACCCCGGCCGTTTGTTCAAGATGGTCCGCAAGGTGTCTCGCAGTTGCAGGTTGTCGTCGACGACGAGGATGTCGATCATGAAGCGCCTCAGTCGGGTGGAGAGAAGGACTGTCATAGGTAGGCTAACACAAGTCCGACAGGACACGAACGATATTGTGGAAGTCGCCGTTCTTGACGGGCCTCCCGGCGCAGTGTAGGGTCCCGTCAGGTTTCCCCGGGTCGGACAGCAGCACGACCGGCGCCACGCGTGGCGCCGGGACAGCGGCATTGGCAGAAGTCGGCGGATGAGAGAGGAGCAGGAGTACATATGGGAACAGGTGAGCGACGACCGGTTGTGGCAATCTTAGTCGGTGGCGGGCCGGCCCCCGGGATTAACAGCGTCATAGGCGCCGCGACGATCCGCAGTATTCTTGGCGGGTGCGACGTGATCGGGATTCAAGACGGCTTCAAGTGGATCATGACGGGCAAGAAGGACAAGGTGAAGCGCCTGTCTATCGAGGATATCAGCCGCATCCATTTCAGCGGCGGTTCCTGCCTGGGCACTGCGCGCGCCAATCCGACGCAAAAGCCGGAATCCCTCGATGCTTGCCTGGACAGCCTCGACGCGTTGGGCGTGACGAGGCTGATCACGATCGGCGGGGACGATACGGCGTTCTCCGCGCTTAAGCTGGAGCAACGAGCGCAAGGACGCCTGCAGGTCGTGCATGTGCCGAAAACAATCGACAACGACCTCGATCTGCCGCACGGGATCCCGACGTTCGGATTTCAGACGGCCCGGCACATCGGTGTGGAGTTGGTCAAAAGCTTGATGGTCGATGCGGAGACGACCTCTCGCTGGTATTTCGTGGTGACCATGGGCCGCAAGGCCGGCCATCTGGCCTTAGGCATCGGCAAGGCCGCCGGTGCGACGTTGACGATCATTCCGGAAGAGTTTCGCCGGAAGCCCATTCGCCTGAAAACTCTGGTGGATATCCTGGTGGCGGCCTTTATCAAGCGACTGGCGGCCGGTCGTTCGGACGGAGTGGCGGTGCTGGCGGAAGGGCTGGTCGAATTTCTCGATCAACAAGACTTGAACGGGCTGGAAGATGTCGAGCGTGACCAGCATGGGCATGTGCGCCTGGCCGAGGTCAATTTCGGCGTCGTGCTGAAACGCGCGGTGGAAGGGGAACTGCGGACCTTCGGCGTGAAGACCACCATCGTCGAGAAAAACATCGGCTATGAGCTGCGGTGCGCGGACCCGATTTCGTTCGACATGGAATATACCAGGGATCTTGGCTATTGCGCGGCGCAGTTTCTGCTGGAGGGCGGCAACGCCGCAATGGTGTCGATTCAAAACGGACGGTTTATCCCGATACCATTCAGTGACATTTTGGATCCGGCGACCGGCCGCACCAGAGTGCGCATGGTGGACGTCGAGTCGGAGTCGTACGTCATCGCTCGACGCTATATGATTCGCCTCTCCCAGGAAGACCTGAGCCACCCGCAGGACGTGGTACGTTTGGCGACAGCGGCGGGCATGGCTGAAGACGATTTCCGCAAACGGTTCCAGTATCTGATGGACAAGGATGTGTAAGACCGGCCGCGCCGACAATGTGAGAAGGCCGAGGCATCTCCGGAGGTGTGATGGCGACAAGCCTCAGTCCTGATACGGAAATTCAACTCACCTTCGAGCGACAGCGGGCCTGGCTGTCCCCCTGGGGCGCATCATTGCGGCGCTACGCCGTGGTGAATGCCGACGGCAGTGAAACCGACCTCGTCTGGGGCTATTCCAGTGGCGCGAACAAGAAAGGCGGGCAGGGGGATGTGCTCATTCCCTTTCCAGGCCGCGTGGCCGAGGGGCGTTATAGTTTCGACGGGCAGACCCTGCAACTCGAACGGAACGATAAGGAAGGTCCGAACGCGATCCATGGATTCGTGCGTGCCCTGCCGTGGGCGGTGCAGCAGGCCGGACCGAGTGAGGTGACGTGTGAAGTTCGCTTGGATGCGGCGACCTACGGCCCCCGGGGGTATCCCTTTTCGCTGCTGATCGGAGTGTCGTATCGCCTTGATGCTCAGGGCCTGACCTGCGCTTTTTCGGTGCAGAATGTCGGACGGTCGACGGCACCGGTCGGAGTGGGGTTCCATCCCTATTTCACCGTGGGAACGCCGCAGGTCGATCTGGCGGAGGCGAAGATTCCGGCGACCGGTTATCTGGAATTTAACGAGAGGCTCCTGCCGACGGGCAGGGTGCTGGATGCACGTGGAACCGAGTGGGACTTCCGCCAGTATCGAGCAGTCGGTTCACGCCGGTTCAACCATTGTTACCTGGGCTTGGAGCGAGGCCCGGACGGCCTGGCCACGGCCTCACTGCGCCACCCGGCGACCGGAGTCACGATCGACGTCGTGATGGACCAGGCCTTCTCTGCGATTGTCGTCTATACCGGTGACGCGATCGCCGACGCGCCACGGCGAGCCCTGGCGATCGAGCCGATGACCTGCGCGACCGACGCCTTTAACCACCCCGAGTGGGGGCTGACACGACTACTCCCCGGCGAGACGTTCACCGGCCGATACCGGATGACTGCGAGCCTGGGCTCACGCAAGTAGAACCGGTTACCGTTGTTGTGCCTGGGCCAGTAGCCCGCATTATTCATAACGGTTCGTCGCGAACTCGCCAAGCCGCGTCGTGAGACCGGCGCGCGGAGCCGTGAGGTCCCGAGGCATATTCGTGCAGTACGTCGAGGGGCCGAGGGGCGAGCCCGCCGGCCGCAGGCTTGTCAGAACAGCGGATTGGTGAGTGCAGCAGAAGTATTCATGAATAATGCGGGCTAGGACGGCCTGCTTGGTTCAATGATGCGGAATCGTACTTCATCGACCTGCGTATAGGCCGACGTCTCTTCTCCCGCGAATAACCCGCATCGATAGAGGCCCGGTGTCCATCCCGTGGCCGGGCGCTGGAGCAGGAAATAACCGGACTGGTCGTTGGTCGACATGATCAGGCGGTCTTGCGCCACAGCGGGTTGCGCACCGGTTAATTCGGCTTTCTCCTTGAAGCAACGCGCGGCAAGGGGAACCTCGTCATACGACGCGGTCACCAATCCAAAAACGAGATAGATGTCGGGCTGACTGGCGGAGAAGCTGATTCCAGGGTCCAGCGGAATAAAATCATGGGCGCCGGTCGGGGAATCATCGCGCATGACCCTCTGGGCCGGGATGACAAATCGGAACCAGGCAAAGTCCGCGTCGCGACCGACCAGTGAGGCCGCCGCGTCCAGCGTGTTTTGTGGTTGCAAGTGCTCCCTCGCCTTCGCCGCCAGTTCGGCCTCCGGTGGGGTTGATACGGTGGCAGCCGCCGCCTGCGCCGCCGCTGCTGCCGCCTCAGCTTCGGCCTCGACCTCTTTGGCAAACTCCGGAACATGCGGTCGAATCTTGTCCAACCAACGCGTCAGCATGGCTTTGTTCAAGACGCGGGTGCCGGAAGGCAGCTGGACTTCCCTTGTGGATTTCTCAAATTCGACGGTCGCGTTATAGAGGGTCTTGAATTGCATGTAGGCTTCTTCCCAGCGGCCAAGTTCTACCAGGCACTGGCCCATGCGAAAAGCCGTCGTCGTATGTTCCTCGTCGGTCGCATCGAATTCGACCGCGGGCGGAGCAAAGGCGACGGCCTCTTTACACCGACCAAGCCCCATCAGGATTAAGCTCAAGTGCTGGTTGGCAAGCGGATCCATTGGATTGAGGCGCAAGAGTTCTCGATACACCGGTTCGGCTTCTTGAAATCGTCCGGCTTCGAAGAGCCGGTACCCCTCGGCGCGAATCATCGACCAGTCCCGCAGTTGCTTCGGGTTCGCATCCGGCGTCATCACCGGGGCAAACCGTCGGCCCCGTTCCGTGGAGCCAAAGAATACCGTGAGCAGATTCTTGGCGGACAGCTCCAGCGGGGAGCCGGGTGTCACCCGTTCGAGCACGAATTGCACGTCCCGCTCCGCGCCCTCGTAATCCAGAATGTCGAACCGTGCCCGGGCCAGCGCCAAGCGCCAGTTGAGCATGTCCGGTCCGAGTTCCACCGCTTTCTTCACGGCCTCGAAGGCTTCTTCCAGCCGGTCCAGTTTCCGGAGTTCCCGCGCGAGTCGTAAATACATGAGCGGGTTGTGCGGGTCGATCTCGGCAATGTGCTGGAGTTCGGTGATGGCTTCCTCGACATGTCCCGACCGCACCAGCACGCTCCATTTGGCCCAACGGACGTTCAAGGCGGCGGGAAGACTTGCGAGGACCGCGTCATAGGATTGAAGCGCCGCTTCTGTGTGCCGTGAGGTGGCCAACATGTCTCCACGGAGTTGATGCAGCGCGAGGGCGTTGGGGTGGTCCTGAAGACCCTGATTGAGAATATCGAGCGCGAGATCGAGCGTGCCCTGTTCCCAGGCTGCCTTGGCATGCTGAGCGATTTGCCCTTCCGACTGCGGGGGCTCGGTCGCAAGCGCCGGAGTCGCCGCACCGATCGCACAGGAGAGGAGGAGCAGCAGTGAGAACAATCTCAAAAGATGAAGATGTGCCGCCGCATTCGTCTTGCGATTCGTTCGGGGAAAGACTGTCTCGAACGTTGTGTATGTGTTCATGAGGTGTATCTCTGGTAAAGGTGAACCGAGTATTTCCGCATCTTCAACCATTAGAGGCACCGTCGGCCGGAAGGATTCGTGCTCGATCGGGCCCCCGCCCGTAACGATCCATCTTACTGTATGAAGGACGGTGGCTGCGAGATGGCCCTATGGGATCGCGCGGCATTGAAGGCGACTGGCCGGGGCAGGGGATGAGCTCCCGATGCGCGTCAGGACGGCGATGGTCAGCCGCGTGCAGAGCTGGCGGCATGGCTCAGCGAACGTTGACGAATCGGCCCTGGGCCATGGCCCGGAGGTGATTGATCTCCTCGCTCCTGGTGACGGAGAGCGGGACGGTCTGAGTCAGTTCCTCCAGCAAGAGGTCGGTGGTCAGCGGTTGCTTGCGGTGCAAGGCGCGATAGAGGGCGGCGACCACGGCCTGTTCGATCTCCGATCCGCTGAAGCCTGTACTGGCCTCGACGATCTGGCTCAGATCGAATCGGGTACGGTCCTGCTTGCGGAGGCCCAGGTGAATGGTCCAAATGGCCGTGCGTTCTGTGGCGTCCGGCAGGTCTACGAAGAAGATCTCGTCGAACCGGCCTTTGCGCAGCAGTTCCGGCGGCAGCAACGTGAGGTTGTTGGCCGTGGCGACGACAAAGACATCCTGGCGCTTCTCTTGAAGCCAGGTCAGAAACGCCCCGAAGAGGCGCCGGCTCAGGCCCGCGTCTGCGTCACCGCTTCCACCACCAGCCACCATGGCTTTTTCAATCTCATCGATCCAGAGCACGATCGGCGAGAGCGACTCAGCCAGGTCGATTGCCTTGCGAAAGTTCTTCTCCGACTCGCCGACATATTTGTCGAACAATCGACCTGCGTCGAGTTTCAGCAGCGGTAGCTGCCATTCACGTGCAATCGCTTTGGCTGCCAGCGATTTGCCGCAGCCGGGGACCCCCACCAACATGATGCCACGCGGTGGGCTCAGGTTGAGGGCTTTTGCTTCCGCCGTGAAGCCCACTTTCGCCCGTTCCAACCAGGATTTCAAATTGACGAACCCGCCCAACTCGAAGCGATTGTCTTCCAGCGGATAATATTCAAGCAGGCCCCCATCCTTAATCGCCTGGACCTTTCGTTTCACGATGGTGTGCACGTCGTCCGCGGAGAGGGTCCCGTCTTCGACGATGCATTGGGTGATGACCTGACGGGCCTGATGGAGAGTCAATCCCTGTAGTGCGCGGAGGATCGCGTCTCGTTCCTGTGCGGAGGGCCCGCTGTCCGCTGCCTTGGATGTGCTCATGGAATTGAGCAGGCTCTGTACGACGGTTGTCGAGGGTGGGCGACGAGCGGCCGTTCTGGTGCCCAACGACTGGAGGACAGTCTGGAGCATCGCCTGCAGTTCATCACGACCCGGCAGGTGCAGGTCAAGCCGGACGGCGATGTGTTCCAGATCGGGAGGCAGGGTAATAGGATGGCCGGTCAACAGACACGTGGCTCGGGAGCGGCCATAGGCGGCGGCCACCTCGCGCAGCTGGCGAGCCGCGGCGGCGTCCTGGAGGTGCGGCGTCAAATCTTTGAGCCAGAAGATCGCTTCGACAGTTAATCCGTTGAGATGCTGGAGGAGCGCCGACGGAGCGGCGGTGAGCTTGTTGATGGTCTGGGAGTCGTCGCACCGCGTCAGGCCGCGGGTGATCGACCATTCGAACAGCGGCATCCGTTCTTGCGCCGCCACGGATTGGACGAGGGCGAACACGCGCTCTTCCTCCACTGTTTCGATCACGATGAGCGGATGGGCGGAGCGAATCAGAGTACGGAGATCGTGCACGCTGGTGGAGGCTGGCATAGATGCGACATGCTATCACGAGGTCGACACCTCACCAAGCAAAGGGGTGATTGCGGGCTAGAGTGATGGGATTCGCAGGAGGATGTGTTCGGCATTCTGTCAGGCATCGTTTTCCGTGAGGCACCGACCGAGGCCCTGTTGTTCGGCGAGGTGGTATGCGTAATGGATCGCCGCAAGATTCGCCACCCGTTCCTCGGCGTCTTCGCGACTCTCTGCATGGACAATCTGTATCCCGAATCGGGCCGTGATGGAATCGAGAAAATCTATCAAGCCATTGCGATGATACTGCCCCAGTCGTCCGCCACCGCGGTTGTACTGAATGGCGCCTTCGATGACGAGAAACCGGTGGGGGATCGCGCGGAGCGGTTCGAGTTCGCGGAGAAATTGCGGACGGTTGTCGGACGGATTCGAAAAAATGGTATTGAACTCTTCCGCGCGCCGGCGTTCGACGCGGAAGATATCAGGCGCTTCCGCGATGGCGTAGTCCCCGGCGGGCAGGGCTTGTGTCCGCGTTCCGGCGATCCGGATGAGTCCCTTGAATGCATAGGGCAGCGTTTCGTGTACATCGACGAGAAGATGGATGGCGGGGACCATGATTTTCGGATGACTGAACCGGGTCACGTTCAGCATCGTTTGTGGTCCTCGCAACTCCTGGCGTGGGCGTGCGGCCGGTTGCGGACGAGCCGCCGGAGAAGGACGCGGAGGGGGAGGCGCGGCAGACGGATGGTGTCTCTCGGCATCATAGCGGGCGCGGGAGGACGAGTCGCTGAGCGTTTGATAGGCTTGATTGATCAATTGGGTGCGGGTTTCGGCTTTTCGGTGCAGCGTGGGCGAATGCACAAAGCGATCGGGATGCCACACCTGCATCTGTTCATGCCAGGCGCGCTTAATCTCAGTCTCCGTCGCGTCGGAAGCAAGTTCCAGGATCGCGTAGTAGTCGGTGGTGCGTCTGTGCTGCATTGGTGTCCCTGTCCGATCGAAGTGTAGCGGAGTGCGATGGAAAACAGCTAGCCCGCATGATGCTGGGCGTGGCGTTGCGATCTGCCATTGTGTGAGCTTTCGAGGCGGTGTATCGTAGGTCGGAAGAGGTCAGGTTTTCTTTTCATCTCAGCGGAGGCGAGGCGCATGATCTTGGTGACGGGGGGTGCCGGCTATATCGGTTCGCATACCTGTGTGGAACTGCTCAATGCCGGCTCGGCGGTGACGGTGTTCGATAACTTTTCCAACAGCCATCCTGAGGCCTTGGCGCGCGTGCAACGGATCACCGGGAAATCTCTTCGCGTGGTGCGTGGCGACCTTCGGGATCGGGCGGCCCTGGTCGCGGCTCTTCGGGAGAGTGGGGCCACGTCAGTCATCCATTTTGCCGGGTTGAAGGCAGTGGGTGAATCGGTTGAACAGCCGCTGTCCTATTACGACAACAACGTGGCGGGCTCCCTGCGTCTGTTGGAAGCGATGAAAGAGTGCGGAGTGACCAAACTCGTTTTCAGTTCTTCCGCGACCGTGTATGGCGAGCCGCAGCGCTTGCCATTGACCGAGGACCACCCCCTGTCCGCGACTAATCCCTATGGCCGGACGAAGTTGGTGGTGGAAGAGATGTTGCGCGACGTGCAGCGGAGCGACGCATCGTGGCGGATCTGTATCCTGCGCTACTTCAACCCAGTCGGGGCCCATACCAGCGGCTTGATCGGCGAAGACCCCCAGGGCATGCCGAACAACCTGCTGCCGTTTGTGGCGCAGGTGGCGGTCGGTCGGCGCGAACATCTGAACGTATGGGGAAATGATTATGCCACCCCGGACGGCACCGGAGTTCGCGACTACATTCACGTGGTAGACCTGGCGCTCGGGCATCTGAAGGCCTTGGATGCGCTGGGTCGATGGGAGCGCCCTGGTGAATGTTTGACGGTGAATCTGGGCACCGGGAACGGATACAGCGTGCTGGACATCGTCCGTGCCTTTGAGAAGGCCAGCGGGAAGCCGGTACCTTACAAGGTTGCGCCCAGGCGACCTGGCGATGTGGCCTCCTGTTATGCCGATCCGGGGTATGCACTCAAATCGTTGGAGTGGCGGGCCGCTCGCGGGTTGGACGAGATGTGTGCCGATGCCTGGCGCTGGCAGCGCACCAATCCCAACGGCTACGCGGGCTGAGCGCCCAGGCTTGGGTGTGAGACAGTGTGCCTGCTCGTGTCTGCGTTGCGCTATCGATGGGGGCGTAGAAGGACACCATGAAACGAGTATCAGGCGATTCCCAACGGAGACATGGCGTCCACGCACCGGTTCATCGACCGCTCTGGGTAATCGGCATCGGGGTGACGGTTGCCGGGCTCCTGCTCGTAGTTCGCGCGCAGGCAGATCATCGAGAGCATGCGCCCCATGCCGACTCGCGGGGGCACGTGGTCACAGGAGAGGGGCGGGCCATTCCCGGTGCTGCCTTTCGCGTCTTTTGGGGCACGGGCAAGGAAACGCTTGAAGCGAGTGGATTGACGGCCGATGATCAGGCCGCAGCCATGCAGACCGTGGTGGATGCCTTTGCCCTCATGTTGCAGCATAGAGTCGACTATCCGCGCTTTGATGAAAGTCTCACGAAAGCGGCGCTCAAGCAGGTAGTGATCGAACCCCTCGTGGTCAATGACGAGGGGAAGACCTTTCCCTTTCTCGTCACTCGCACCAAAGAACCGGGGCAGGTCATCCTGTTGATCAACGCCGCCTCGCTCAAAGAGAAGGGATACCTCCATCATCCGGACAGCCTGGCCCCGGTACTGGCGAGAGAGTTTCAATGGGTCGTCAGTAAAGCCGATACTGCGCCCAAGGCCAAGATGCTTGCGGCGGAACGTGATCTGAAGACAGCGCCCATCCGGACGGACCAGGAGATCGCAGAACTCTCCGGGGAGGAACGGACGCAGTTGCTTCAGGCCCTCTTTGAGACCTACCTAAAAACGGTCGACGATCTCAAAAGTCTCGACGGCCAACCCTATTATGAAGTCGGCGCGAAGACTCCGGTTCCGCCGACACAGCAGGATTCGACGACCAAACTGTACGAGATTCGGGTTCGGGACGCGCTACAGCACATCGTACGGGAGCCGTACTTCCAAAAGCATACGCCGAAGGCGGTCATACACTTGCTCAATGGAAGGGTGTGGACGGTGGCCTTTGTGAAGATTGATCAGCGCGATTGGGCGACTCGCACGAGAGTCCTGCCGGAGGAGAAGGCGGTGGTGGTCGGCGTGCGAAACCAACGGGTGCAGCCGGCCGCCGTTCTGGTGAATGTCCATCGCATGGCCGCGCCGGACGATCCTTTTTATGCGGACACACAAGGGCTACCGATGGGCGCGTTGTCCACCGATCAGCTGGCCCGCGTGATTGCGCTGGAGATTCAGCAGAATATTCAAGAAAAGTCTCTGAGCGGCCACACCGCCCAGGATGCACTCACGACTCCCAAGTGAGCCGCGGGACTACGGAGGTGTCCGCGGTCTAGGGCGCGATGGCTTGGACTGAGCCGTCCTTCGTGTAGCTGACACTTTCCACCTGAAACGATGGGGATTCGATGGGAGGTATCGACACGCCTTGCAGGTGGCTCGGCCGCAAGCGGATGCTCTGGATCACGCGCGCAAACAGCGCGTCGTCGTCGCTGTTGTGGCGTATTTTCGAGAGATGCAGGTTGGCGTAGACATGCCCCTCCGCCATGCAGGCATAGACGCTCTTTTGGTCCAGATGCACCCCGTGAACACGATGCAAGGTATATTCAAGCGTTTGCACAGCGGGCGCGGTGGTCAGCACGATGTCATGGCCCCGGCTGACGGCCGGACCCCGACGCAGCTGACGCAATCTATCGACGCACCCGGCAGCGGAGGCCTTGCCCTGTATCGGCTCCATCGCAATCGAGAGGTTCAAGCCGGTAGCCGGATGTGAGACGGTGATGTAGCGCCGCCCGTCCGGCTTGATCTGATCCCGTTCGATCCGGAATCCCTGAAACTCGATGGCCAGCTCAACACTGCTCATCGACTCCACCATAGCCATGTGGCGCACGTCCGACTCTGCAAAGGCCGGCGGCATGCCGATCGCTCCCACAAGCCATGCCATGCAGAGACTGAGTGCCGAGTACGAGAAGCTCTTCCGGTGGGTGGTCGCGGTGTGTCGCGTGGTCATGGTTGCTCCTTCGTGCGAAAGTGTCGGTACGTAGGGTCAGTGTAGGTCGAACCGAAGCGCCTCCCAAGCGAATTGCTCATTCCTGCGTCATTCGGCGCGGAATGTTACGTAGGGAACCACCCTCGAGCAGGCCGCGGGGTGTATCAACCGGTTGTGGAATGGGAAAAGGTTTTGGCGGCGCAACCGTTGCCGGTACACTGGTGGAGGCAAGTGGTCTCTTCCTACGCTCAGGCCCGTACGTATCGATCATGTCGCCACTCCCCCGACCTCGTCCCGCTGTGAACTGGTTTTGTGCCGGTGCGGCCCTGTCCACCCTGTGCTTCTGGTGTCTGTCGTCCTGGTTCACCATCGTCAACGACTGGCTGGGCTTGCGGATCACATACGACACCAGACCCTGGTGGCTGGTGTCCGCGATGACGACTGTGTCTCTGCTGCCCTGGCTGTCGTTGGGACTGATCGTGCTGCTCAGGCGCTGGCGGGGTCCTGCTTACGGGGCGACGGCCTTCGGTTCAGGGATCGTGGCGCCGTATCTCCTCGCGCTGGGATGCCTGGTTCTTCTGCCGACCCTGGACGATCACTGGCATCGGCGCGGATTTGATTCTGCTGCCTGGAAGGCGAATCAGGCGGCCGATCCGCTCTGGCCTGATCGTCTTTGCATGGTCGATGATCTGCTCGCAAGAGTCACATTCGTCGGTCTGTCACAGGAGCGTGTTGTAGAACTGCTCGGACCTGGTGACAGGGGCCCTCTCTCGAACGGGTGGAACGCGGTCTATTGGCTGGGGCCCCAGCGAGGAGCGTTCCGGATGGACGAGGAGGTGCTGGCTCTGCGGTTTGGTCCCGAAGGTCTGGTGGTGGAGTACCGAATCCTGCTCGACTAGCGGCGCCGTTGGGAATCCCGCTGCCGTCGCCACACGTCCTTCCTTGCCGCCCCCCTCCGTGCCATGCCTTCTCACATCGGCAAGTCGCCGAGCCTCCGGTCGTCGCTGCCGGTCGGGTGAGGCAACTCTGAGCGGAGTCGTGCACCTTCTGTAGTCGGACTCCATTGCGGTGTCCTACGTTGTTCTACAAGTGTAGGTAAATCGCCTCGATCGCTGTTTTCCTGTCCCTCTCGTCTTGACCTCACCTATGTCTGCGTGTATTTTCGCGGCCTAATTTTTCTCGTGATACGTATTCTTGCGTTGTTTTCACGATCGAGTTGAGGGAGTGAGTAGGGGCAGGTCTCTACTCGCCGGGGTGTGGCGATCTCTGCTAACTATCAGCGGCCACTCCGTGTCGATTGGGAGGGATAAATGAGCCGTGTTGTCGGACTCTTGTGTGTGCTGGTGGCCCTCTGGGCCAGATTCGGATCGGGAGGTGCGGCGGCAGAGTCCTCGCCAGGATCCGGTGAAGGGACGATGCGAATCATGCATGTCGCCCTGGCCGGGGCTGTGCCGCTGGAGCGCGCGCGTGGGTTGGTCAATGAGGCACAGGCGGCGGGATTCACGGCGATTCAGGTCGTGTTGACGGATGGGGTGCAGTTCAACCATGCGCCCTGGAAGCCGGCGAAGGGCGCATGGACCAAAGCGGAATTTCTCTCCTGGGCCGCTTATGCCCGCGCTCACGGATTGGACGTGATTCCGGAGGTCAAACTGCTGACCCACCAGGAGCAGTTCTTTCAAAAGCGCTATCCCAACCTGATGTTTAATTCCGTGTCCTATGATCCACGGAAAGATGCGACCTATACGGTGGTATTTGCGTTTCTTGATGAGGTGATCGAGACCCTGCATCCTAAAGCGATCCATATCGGACATGAGGAGGCGTTTGGATGGACCGTCGGGCAGGTGTCGAAATGGCTGAAATTCGGGGAAGTCATGATTCCCGCGGACCTCTTCCTAGGTGATGTGCGGCGGGTTCATGCGTATCTGACGGCGAAGGGCATCGCGACGTGGATGTGGGCCGACATGCTCTTAAGTCCGGCAGAGTTTCCCGGCCTCCCGACGCGACATCTTCACGGGGTGGCAGACGGCTACGGCAAACCGCTCCGCGACCAGATTCCACGGGACATTGTGATGTGTGAATGGCACTATGGCGAGACGCTGGCGCAGTTTCCATCAATGGCTGCGATGCAGGGGGAGGGATTTCGTGTGATCGGCGCGACCTGGAAAAGGGAGGAGGCCATGCGCAGTTTCAGCCGGTATGCCTTGTCCAGGCATGCCTATGGCTTGATGGCGACGACCTGGTTCCATCTGCAGCAGAACGACATTGAGTTAGTCAGGTGGATTATCCAGGCATCTGGAGCGCTTTTCCGCAATCCTGATGCGGTCGTGCCGCCTATGCCCGCCTCCGTCGGCGCGCCAGACGGACGCGGGTAGGAGACCGGCCCCCGCACCTGTCTCTGACGGGCCAACGAGATGCGTGTCCCGATATCGATCCCGTCGTGAACTTTCCCGACCACACGCCATTCTCCGGTAGTTCGTGGTCCTCTTCGAATGTCTCCAAGCCGTTGATGACCATGCCGGCCTGGACGTTGCTGTAATCCCCCACCTACACGTGTTGGCCGCTATCGACACGAACCGAGGCGCCGGGTGCGGTAAAGATACGGGAGTGGACCACACCGGCCTGGAACACGTAGAATGCGCCTCCGCACTGTCCTCCTCTGGGTGACTGCGCCGGGCGGAGCTACGCGGTTTTGAACCAATCGTCTACTGACCAGGAAGGGATCGTCATGAGTGTGAAATGCGGAATCGTCGGGCTGCCGAACGTAGGCAAGTCCACCCTCTTTAATGCGCTCACCAAATCAGGGATTGCGGCGGAGAACTATCCGTTTTGCACGATCGAGCCGAATATCGGGATTGTCGAAGTGCCGGATGCGCGGATGCAGGCGCTGGCCGATATCGTGAAGCCGCAACGCATGCAGTATGCCACGACCGAGTTTGTGGACATTGCGGGGTTGGTGGCAGGGGCTTCCAAGGGCGAAGGGTTGGGGAACCAGTTCCTCGCCAACATTCGAGAAACCGATGGGATCGTGAACGTCGTGCGCTGCTTCGAAGACGACAATGTGGTGCATGTGGCAGGCAAGGTCGATCCGATTTCCGATATTGCCACCATCGTGACCGAGCTTGCGTTGGCTGACTTGACGACGGTCGAAAAGGCGCAGGAACGGAACGTGAAACTCATTCGCTCGGGTGACAAAGATGCCGCCAAGCTGGGCGAGTTGCTCGTACAGGTGGCGGCTTGTCTGAACGAGGGGAAGCCGGCCCGGACGTTGAAACTCGATCCAGCGCAGCGGGCCCTGCTCAAACCCCTGTGCTTGCTGACGATGAAACCGGTGATGTATGTAGCCAATGTGTCGGAAAAGGGTTTTACCAACAATCCGCTGCTGACCCGTGTGGAAGAGTATGCGGCACAGGAAGGCGCGCCGGTGGTGGCCATTTGCGCAGCTTTGGAGTCGGAAATCGCCGTGCTGTCCGACGAGGAGAAGCAGGAATTCCTGGCCGATATCGGGATGAAGGAGCCGGGATTGAATCGTCTTATCCGTGCGGCCTATCAACTGCTCGGGCTTCAGACGTACTTTACGGCGGGCGTGAAAGAAGTTCGCGCCTGGACCATTCATATCGGCGACACTGCGCCGCAGGCCGCAGGCGTCATTCACGGTGACTTCGAAAAGGGGTTCATCCGGGCGGAAGTGATCGGGTACGACGACTACATCGCCTGTAAGGGGGAAGCGGGCGCGAAGGAAAAAGGCAAGATGCGGCTGGAAGGGAAGGAGTACGTCGTGCGCGACGGAGACGTGATGCACTTCCGCTTCAACGTCTAGCGGGGTGGTGACAAACCCTACGCCGCCACCAGGAACGGATTGGTGCGCACGGTGACGGACCGGATCTGGATGCCCTGCAGGCTGTTGAGAACGGTCGTCCAGCAAGGCCTCTGAGCGACGCGAGAACGCCGCTGGCGGCCTTTGTCAACGGCCTGCTAGCTGAGTGTTATGACCATGTTATGAGACAGTAAATGCTTGTCTGATTGGAGATCGATGATGAACGAACAAGACACAACGCGCGCGGTAGGCATTCTTAATCGGATCATGGAACTTGAGCTGGCCGGTGTGGTCCGGTACACGCATTATGCGCTCATGATTTACGGGTACAACCGGATTCCGATCGTGTCGTGGCTAAAGGGCAATGCGGATGAGAGCCTGGCCCATGCGCACAAGGCCGGCGAACTGGTGACGCTACTGGGCGGGCATCCGTCGCTGAAAATCGGGACCCTGCTCGAAACTGAAAAGCACGATATCGGGGATATTTTGCGGGAGAGCCTGGAGCATGAGAAGGCCGCCGTCGCGTCTTACTACGAGCTGCTGAAGCTGGCGGAGGGCAAGTCGGTCTTGCTGGAAGAATACGCCCGGGAAATGATCGTGGGTGAAGAGCTCCATCTCGATGAAGTGAATAAGATGCTGCGCAAATCGGGCGATGTGCAAGCCTTTCGTTCCTGACCACTGAGTGACGGGAGGGTGTGGGTTGTCCGGGCGACCGGCCGGCTCTCCCCTCCGCTCGCGGCTGACGATCACACTTCATCCATTCCTCAGTCTCCATGTTTGATGTCATTCTGTATCAGCCGGAAATTCCTCCGAACACCGGCAACATCATCCGGCTCTGCGCCAATACCGGCGCGAGACTGCATCTCGTCAAACCGCTGGGTTTTACGTTGGAAGACAAGCAGCTGCTGCGGGCCGGACTCGACTACCATGAATTCGCCACGATCACGGTGCATGAGAACTGGGAGATCTGTCTGAAACAGTTCGCGGATCGCCGACTGTTCGCCGTCTCGACCAAGGGGAGGCAACGGTATGATCTGGTTCGCTATGCAGAGGGTGATGTGTTTGTATTCGGGCCGGAAAGTCGAGGACTACCGGCGGAGATTCTCGGCGGTGTGTCCGATCAGCAACGCATCCGTGTGCCGATGGTGCCAGGCAGCCGCAGCCTGAACCTCTCCAATTCGGTGGCGGTGGTGCTGTATGAGGCCTGGAGGCAGGCTGAGTTCGGACAGTGCCAGTGATGTTCTCAAACCTGCCTCTTGCCCTCCTCGAAGGCCAGATGGATTGTTTCAGGACAGGGTGTGTCGGACAGTCAAATCTCCAGTACCAATCCGATCTCAACGACCTGTTCCGACGGCAGATGGAAGTAGGAACTGGCGCGCTGGGTATTGCGCGACAACAACACAAAGAGTTTTTCCCGCCAGATCGCCATACCCGGCTTCGGGGTCGCTAAAAACGTAATCCTGCTCAGGAAGAAGGTCGTGTCCTGTATCGGCAGCACATGACCATGCACGGCAAGCTGCGTGAGCACGCGCGGAATGTCCGGGGTTTCCATGAACCCGCAACGGGCGATCACTTGAAAAAGACCCTCTGGGACGATGGTGATCTCCAGCGGCGCCCCTGCCGGAACAAACGGCACATGTTCCGTGCGAACGGTGAGCACATACACGCGCTTGTGCAAGGTTTTGTTATGCCGGACATTCTGCAACAGGGCCGGCGGCGTAATGTCGGGATGTTGCGAGAGGAATACGGCTTGCCCCGCGGTTCGGTATTCTACCTTCGGCAGGACTTCGCCGACGAACTCCCGCAACGGGGGAAACTGGACACGGAGGTGTTCGGCGACGATCGCACGCCCTCGCGCCCAGGTGCTCATCACCGTAAAAATCGCTGCCCCGAGGAGCAGTGGAAACCATCCGCCATGAGGAATCTTCTGCGCATTCGCGAGGAAAAACGCGAGGTCGATACAGAGAAATGCTCCTACCGCCATGACCGCGGGCGTCGCGCTCCATCCCAAATGACTGCGAGTGACGCGGTACATCAGTAACGTGGTGATGATCATGGATCCCGAGACAGCGATGCCATAGGCCGCGGCCAGATTGCTAGACGATCCGAACGAGAGGATCAGCGCGACGGTGCCGACGAACATCAGCCAGTTCAGGAGGGCGAAATAGATTTGACCATGCTGCTCCGCGGAGGTGTGCGTAATTCTGAGCGGCGGAAGATAGCCGAGTTGCACGGCTTGCAAGGTCAGTGAGAAGGCCCCGGACAACATTGCCTGCGATGCGATGATCGTCGCCATGGTCGCCAGCGCAATCAGCGGATAGAGCATCCAGTCCGGAGCCAGGTGATAAAAGGGGTTGGCGAGCGCCGCCGGGTCGCGCATCAAGAGCGCACCCTGGCCGAAATACTGGAGCAGCAGAGCCGGCAACGCGACCGCGAACCAGCCCAGTTGTATCGGATGACGGCCGAAATGTCCCATGTCTGCGTACAGGGCCTCGGCTCCTGTGAGCACCAGAAAGACACTACCTAGTACGAGGAAGCCGATGCCGGCATGGTGGATAAGAAACGTGGCGGCATAGAGCGGATTGGCGGCGAACAGCACCGCCGGCGTTTGGATCAGACTGTGCAGCCCGAGCAAGGCCAAGGCGGCGAACCAGACCAGCATGATGGGGCCGAAGACGCTTCCCAACGCTCCGGAACCGCGGCGCTGGAGAGTGAAGAGCAGGGCAACGAGGCCGACGGTAATGGGAAGCACATAGGGAGTGAACACATCGGTGGCCAGCGTCAGCCCTTCCACCGCGCTGAGAACGGAAATCGCCGGCGTGATGATGCCATCGCTGTACAGAAAGGCCACGCCGACCAGCCCCAGAGACACGACCAGGCTCAATCCCTTACGGAGGTTGACCGGATGTGACCGTTGGCTGAGCGCCATGAGCGCCAGCATGCCCCCTTCTCCGTCGTTATCGGCCTTCATGACAAAGAGCAGATACTTCACCGTGACGACAAGCACGAGCGACCACACGATCAAGGAGAGGATACCCAGTACGTTGTCCGGCGTGACCGCGAGTCCGTGCGATTCATGAAAGCACTCACGCAGGGCATAGAGCGGGCTGGTGCCGATGTCTCCATAGACTACCCCCATGGCGGCTATGGTGAGGGATGCGGAAGCGGATGAAGGCTGCAGGTGTTTCTGCATACGTGGGACGCCGGGTGCCAAGGGTCGGTCATTGAAGCGGCTGCCCGGTGGCGAAGGCGACTATACCATGTCCCAACGATGAATGCCGGTGCAGCCAGCGCGCAGCGAGAATGGCGGCCTTCTCGCGACAGGCACGAGGTACGTTCCGGCCTGGAAGTTCCTCGAAGCTTCTGCTAAATTCCGACCCGTCATCACAAGGGCATCGCCATCGCGCCGCCCGAACTCGTCCACTTCATCTGATGAGAAAGCCTCTGAGCCCGGTTGGATGTGATCCGGCCACGCCTCGCTTTCGGAAAGCCTGTTAGACGCCTATGACTGCCTCCACAACGCCGACTATTTCAGCCGAAGCCCAGCAACGTATCGTCGATCTGCTCGCCAAAGAACTCGGCGTCACCTCACCGCAAGTATCGGCCGCGGTCACCCTGCTGGATGGTGGCGCGACAGTGCCCTTCATTGCGCGGTATCGCAAAGAAGCCACCAATAATCTGGATGACACGCATCTCCGTACATTGGAAGAACGGCTTCTGTATCTGCGCGAATTGGAAGAGCGGCGGCAGGCGATCCTGGCGTCGATTGAAGAACAGGGCAAGCTGACCGATGAGCTACGTCGCGCAATCGAACAGACAGCGACGAAACAGGCGGTTGAAGACATTTATCTGCCGTTTAAGCCCAAACGCCGAACCAAGGCGCAGATTGCGCGGGAGGCCGGGCTGGAGCCGTTGGCAAACGCGCTGTTGGCCGATCCTACGCTGGATCCTGAACAGGAAGCGGTGAAGTATGTGAAGGTCATGGCCGCAGCGGAAGGTGTCGAGGCGGTCAACGTGCCCGATGCGAAGGCTGCATTGGAAGGCGCGCGCGACATTCTGGTCGAACGATTCGCTGAAACCGCCGACCTCCTCGCCATCCTGCGCATGAAATTGTGGAATGAAGGGATTGTCACATCGACAGTCCTTCCAGGCAAAGAAACAGCGGAAGAAGAAAAATTCCGTGATTATTACGCCTATTCCGAAACCATTCGCACGATTCCGTCACATCGAGCCCTGGCGATGTTCCGGGGCCGGACGCTGGGGGTGCTGAAACTAGACCTTGGCCTGGGCGAAACCCTCGATGCTCAAGTGCCGCATCCCTGCGCAGCGCTCATTGCGTCTCATTTTGGCATTGAGAACCGCGGGCGGCGCGCCGACAAATGGCTCAACGATGTTTGTTACTGGGCCTGGCGGGTGAAGGTGCATCTCCATCTCAGCACCGAGTTATTGCTCCAGGTGCGTGAGGCAGCGGAAGCGGAGGCGATCAAGATCTTTGGCCGCAATCTCCATGAGCTCCTGCTTGCCGCACCGGCAGGTCCCAAGGCTGTACTCGGGCTCGACCCCGGTATCCGCACCGGGTGCAAAGTTGCGGTAGTGGATGCCACCGGAAAACTCCTCGAGACCACCACGATCTATCCGCATCAGCCTCGCAATGACTGGCAGGGGGCGCTGGCAATCCTCGTCGACTTGGTGATCAGGCATGGGGTGGAACTGATTTCGATCGGCAACGGTACCGCCAGTCGTGAGACGGACAAGCTGGCTGTTGAGGTGATCAAGATGGTGGCCGAACGGAATCCGGAGCAGAAGGTCGCCAAAATCGTGGTGAGCGAAGCGGGAGCCTCCGTCTATTCCGCCTCGGCCTTTGCCGCGGCGGAGTTTCCCACGCTGGATGTCAGTCTGCGCGGAGCCGTCTCGATCGCCAGGCGGTTGCAGGACCCATTGGCCGAACTGGTGAAGATCGATCCCAAGTCTATCGGGGTCGGGCAGTATCAACACGACGTCAACCAGCGGGCGCTGGCGCGATCACTCGACGCGACCGTCGAAGATTGCGTCAATGCCGTCGGCGTGGATGTGAATACCGCGTCGGCTCCGCTGTTGGCGAGAGTGTCCGGCCTGAATCGAGTGCTGGCGCAGAATATCGTCGAGTATCGAGATGCACACGGTCCGTTCCCGAATCGAATGACGATTCGAAAGGTTCCGCGTTTGGGCGAGAAGACCTTTGAGCAGGCGGCCGGATTTTTGCGAATCAATAACGGCGACAATCCCTTGGATCGTTCCGCCGTCCATCCCGAGGCCTATCCCGTGGTCGAGCGCATGTTGGCGCGTTTGAATAAAAGCATCGCCGAAGTCATGGGGAAGCCGACCGTGTTGAAAGATCTCTCGCCGGCGGACTTCACCAACGAGACATTCGGCTTGCCTACGGTTCGCGATATCCTGTCGGAATTGGAAAAGCCCGGCCGTGATCCTCGTCCGGAATTTAAGACGGCGACCTTTCGGGACGGAGTGGAGTCATTGGCAGATTTGCAGCCCGGAATGGTGCTCGAAGGCGTGGTGACCAATGTCGCGGCGTTCGGAGCCTTCGTTGATATCGGCGTGCATCAAGATGGGCTCGTGCATGTGTCGGCATTGGCGAACAAGTTCGTGAAGGATCCACACGAGGTCGTGAAACCGGGCCAGATCGTGAAAGTGAAAGTATTGTCCGTCGATGTGCCGCGGCAGCGGATTTCGTTGACCATGCGGATGGATGATGGGGCGGCGACATCCCCGCAGCCTGATTCCCGTACCGGTGGTCCCCGCGACCGCCGTCCCGCGGATTCCTCACGGGCGGCGGCCAAAAATTCTCAACCGGTCAATGCGTTTGCCCTGGCGATGGCGCGCGCCCAACAGAAAAAAACATGATCGCCTGCCGGTGCGCAGGCTGTGGAGTCGGTCGTGTCGTCTAGGGTTTGCTCTTGAAGAAGTTGCCCCCTTTGAGGCGTTCGTCGTCGGTGCCCCACACGATGTGTTTCTCACGTCTCGCGAGGAGCGGCACGTGTTTGGAGCAATGGATGTAGGCCTCTTCCACCTGGATCAGAATCCAGGCCTTCGGCGTTGGTCCCGCGTCATGAGGATCGAGCGTCAGTTGGGGAACGGCCGCCATGTCCTGAGGATCCAGGACCCTCGCGCTGCCGTTCACATGCAGCCCCACCGTCGTCTGAAAGTAATCCAGAAACACCATCCCGATATGCGGGTTCTCCAGTAAATTCCCCACGCTCGCCAACACGCCGTTGCCCCGGTACTCCGGATACGCCAGCGTCCTGTCATCCAACACATGCACGAATCCCGGCGTGCCGGCGCGAAATGAACAGTCGCAGTTACCACGCGCATCCGCAGTCGCGATATAGACCATCTCCATGCGGGCGATGAATTCCCGCATGGACTGATTCAGATAGGCCAAGACTTGATGCTCGTAAAACGCCGCAGCGCGGACGGATGTCCCGAATCGTGCCTGAGCCTGTTGTTCGCCAGAGGAGCCAGGACCTGTCATAGATGTCGCTCCTTTCCCATCAGAGTGTCGACGGAGGATGCCGGTCGGGCTATTGTCCGTCAGTGAGGGGGGCGCTGTCGATGTGCTGGGCGAGATCGCCGGAAGACTCCGGCGCTACCGGTCCGCGTCGTATTTCTTCAGTTTGGTGAGGAGGGTTTTGTAATCGATCCGGAGGATCTGCGCGGCCTTGCTCTTGTTGCCGTCGCTCGCCTTCATGACGTGCTCGATATGTAGGCGTTCCACCTCATCGAGCGGGACGAGAGGCTGGTCATCGGCAGGAGACTTGGCCGACGAATGAGGCAGTACCTGCAGGACTTCTTCGCCGGTGATCGGCCCACGGTTCGGACTCATGAGCACGACCCGCTCGACGACGTTGCGCAATTCGCGAATGTTTCCAGGCCAGGGATAGGCGGTCAGGGCCCTCAGGCTTTCGGTCGTGAGGGTTCTGGTCGTGGCGCCGGGGAGGCGAAGCGTCTCCAGGATATGGGCGGCCAGCAGGCGGATGTCCTCCGGCCGTTCCCGCAGCGGCGGCACACGCAGCGTGACGGTATTGATGCGATAGAGCAGGTCATCGCGAAACCGGCCCTGGAATACCAATTCCTGAAGGTCTCTGTTGGTGGCGCAGATGATACGAACATCGGCCCGAAGTGTGCGTGTACTGCCGACAGGACGGTATTCGTTCCGATCCAGAAAGCGCAGCAGGCCTACCTGCATGGGGCCCGGCATTTCTCCCACTTCATCCAGAAACAACGAACCACCCTCGGCAGCGGCGATGAGGCCTGGCTTGGCCGTGGTGGCGCCGGTGAACGCGCCCTTTTCGTAGCCGAACAATTCACTTTCCAGCAACTCGCGGCTGACGGCCCCGCAATTAATGGCGATACAGGGGCCAGCAGCCCGGCGGCTCTGCGCGTGCAAGAGGCGCGCGACCACTTCTTTTCCTGAACCGGTTTCGCCCTGGATAAGAACCGGCGCTTGCGAGGGCGCCACCTGCGCAATCTGGGTCTCCAGCGTGTGCCAGGCCCGGCTGATTCCCTTGACCACGGACTCTTGGCGATAACCGCCATGCCGCGCCGCCAGATTTTCACGGCGAAGTTCGCGTACGGTGCGCAGTTTGGCCAGTGCCGCCTTCACGGCCGTGCCATCGAACGGTGTGTCTTTGATCAGGAAATCCCAGGCCCCGTCCTTGATGGCCGCCACGGCGTCCCTGACGTCACCATGACCGGTCAAGACGATGACATCCACATCCGCTTGGTGGTCCTTCACCCAGCGCAGCACCGCGCGTCCATCGACGCCGGGCATTCGCAGATCGGTGATGACACAGTCGAAGTCGCCGGTGCGAAGCAGATCGAGACCCTCCTGTCCGCCACCGGCGGTCCGCGTGTCGCATCCTTCCTCGCGGAGCGCCTGCTCGACGACCAGGCGGACAAATTCTTCGTCATCGATGATGAGGGTGCGGATGCGTTCTCTCCTCATGGTGTCAGGCCGGCGGCAGGGCGGAGGAGTGGGATGAGGTTGATGCACGATCGACGACGATCTCGGTCCGTTCGGGAAATGCCAGCAAAAACTTGCTGCCTGCGCCCGGTGCGGATTCGGCCCAGACGCGTCCATCGTGTTTATCCATCACGAGTTTGACGATCGCCAGACCCACTCCTGTGCCTTCATAGTCCTGCGGATTGTGCAGCCGTTCGAAGAGGCCAAAGATCTTGTCGGTCTGTGCGGGGTCAAAGCCGATCCCATTGTCCTGAATCCAGAGAATCCGTTCGTGGTCGGTCCTGCTGCCGCCGATGGTGATGGTCGGCGCCGCCGTGCGGCGGGAAAACTTTGCCGCGTTATCGAGCAGGTTGGCGATCGCTTGACGGATACTCACCGGCTCGCCGTACAGGTCGGCGAAGGGGAGAGCGACGTGTATTTTTGGCTTCGGTCCCTGGAGTCCACTGAAGCGGTCGGTGATCAAGGTTGTGATCATCTCCAGCACATTGAAGCGTTGCCGAGGCAGATCCTGTTGTTCCAATCGGGAATACTTGAGCAGCGCATCGATCATATGGGTGAGGCGCAGCGACGAGCGGCGGATGACATCAATGTGATGGCGGGTTTCGGCATCGCCGCCCTCAAGAAATCGTTTTTCGAGTAACGAGGAGAACCCTTCGATCTCCCGCAATGGGCCCTTGAGGTCGTGCGCGACGGAATAGGTAAAGGCCTCCAGTTCCTTGGTTTTTCTGGCGGTGGCGGCGGTTTGTTCGCGCAGGCTCGTGACCATCGAAGACAGCGAGGCCGCCAAGGTGCCGACTTCATCACGAGCCGGCCAGGATTCGAACTGCGCCGTCAGATCGTGATGAGCCACCCGATCAGCGGTAATCGACAGGCGTTGGAGCGGTTTCGCGATCCGGCGGTTGACCGAGACATAGATCACACCGATGACCAGTCCAAGGATGGCGACCAGCCCCAGTGCGATCATGCGGGCCTGTTGCAGCAGGAGGTCCCCCTCGATCTTCATTTCCACGTCGATGTCACGGTGGGCGGCGACCAGCTGATCGAGGTTGTAGGTGAGTCTTGCAATAAGGGTATCGGCTTTGGTGGTCGCTGCCTGTGTGGCACCGGGGGCCTGCGGTTGTGTGAGGACTGTGCTCCATAAGCCGTTCAACTCCTGGAGGGCCTGATCGATCTCGGTAATGGCCTGGTCTTCCTGATCGGCCAGATCCAGACGCTGGTGGTCGGTCAGCATTCCCAGGAGAATCGGGTGCGTGCGTGCGGCATGCGTGGAACGATAAAGTTGCAGAGAGTGGCGAATCGCATCGGCATGCGTAGTCAAACGAGCGAGGACCTCATCTGTGCCGGTCTTCGTCACCTGCTCGAGAAAGAGGTGCAACGTAAGATTCATCTCATAGGCGGAGCGCTGCATTGTCGCCGCGGTCACGATGGCCGGCACGGTAATCCGTTTGTGGCGGTCGACATAGCTGTTAATGCGGCTCAGATAGACGAGAAGCGCCGTGAGGCTCAACGCCAGGAGGCTGAGAATGACTCCGAAGGAGAGGAAAAATTTCTGTCCGATCGAACGGTCATGGAGCCAGCGCATGCAGGCCTCGTGTGAGCGCCTACGGTACCACAGTGACAGGTCCGGTGCCAGTCGGCGAGGTGTCGGTGATGCGCGTTCATTGTGTGTCTCGATGGGTCATCTGTCGCGTGCCTCCACAGCTCTGGTCCAGGCCCCACGAGGACTGAACAGTGCCGCGAAGACATGATCCCATCCGCCAAGCGAGGCTATCGTAAATATATGGGGCGGATGGGCGAAGGCGGCCGCCGTAGAGGTGGCAATCGCTGCATTGGTCGGTCTGAATCCGAATTCGGCAAAGGCTTGTTGCGCCTCGGGCCCGTGCAGGAAGGCGATGAAGGTTTCAGCGATGTCTCGCACCTGGTGACGGTCGGCATGGCGGTCCACCAATGCGATGGGATTTTCCACCACGACGGTTTCCGGGGGATACACGAGCTCGTATGGGCGGCCCTGGGCGATTCGCGGGAGTAATTCGTTTTCGTACGTGACGATCACATCGCCGACACCGCGCTCGAATGTCGTCACTGATTCCCGGCCGCTCTTATCCATGACCTTGACGTTACGTTGGATCCGATTGATGAGGTCAGCGGCATAGTCGCGAGACGCAGGCTCCGTTAATCCTTTCCGGGCACCGAGCTGAAGCCCGGCTCCATAGATTGCAACGATATCCCACATGGCGCCACCGGACGTTTTCGGACTCGGATAGAGCACCTCAACGCCGGGTCGCGTCAGGTCTTCCCAGCCTTGTATTGATTTCGGATTTCCTTTGCGGACGCCAAGCGCGACGACTGAGGTGGTGATGATGCCCTGCTGTGGTCCTTGTTTCCAGTCGTGGGCCACGAGACCGGCTTGGACTAACTGCTGCAGATCACTCTCCAATGACAGTGCGGCGATGTCCGCATCGAGACCTTCCACAATGGCACGGGCCTGGGCACCCGATGCGGCGAATGAACTTCGGAACTGGATGGTTTCTCCTGTTCGTTGTTTCCAATGGTGTATGAAGGCGGGGATAATGCGCTTCTCGTACGCTTCTTTAGGAACGCTATAGGCCGCCAGGAGGACTTCTCGTGTTTCCGCTCCAGCTGGCGTGGATAAGGGAAAAAGCAAAAGCACGAGTGCGGTGAGTCGAACCAAGTTACTGAACGTCATGATCGTGTGAACTCCGATAAGCTGTGTGGTCGGGCGTTGATCAATTGGTTATTGTGCCTTGTTGAGCCAATGCGTCAGATCTAGCGGCCGCTTCGCCGTGGACTGCACATGGTTTCCCCGCTTTCGGAAAAACACGGGAAGGCCGCGCCTGGTGGCTTCGGTGCGCACCTTCCGGGCCAGCGTATGGTTGACTCGATCGAGCACCACCACGACGACTGTGGTCTTCTTGGGAATGGCCTTCACCAGGTCACGCGTCTTACGTCCGCTCCAATGCTCGACGCATCCGTGGCCGCCGGCTTGTGCCCGTTCTTTGATTCCATCGACCGAATCACCGCCGACGACCAGGATTGACATGGTTACTCCCTTCTTTTCTCGGCCGCTCAGTGCTGTTCCGTGGCCGGTTTGCTCTCTCGTTCTAGGCCAGGTTGCGCGGGCATGGCGGCCAGCGCTTCCCGGTATCGGATGAGCAGTTCTTCCTGTTGGTCCGGTGCGAAGAGACTTCCACCTGACCGCACCTTCACCAGGTATTCTTCCGGCTCAAAGGTGGCGTCGAAGGCCGGAGACCGTTCCGGGACGTTCGGCATCTGCCGGTCATACTTACTGATATCGGGCCCCGGCCCGTGCCGGTCGTGGGCTTCGCGCAACGCCAGATGCAGCGTCGTGTCTTGTATCGACAGCCACCCCGTGCTGGTTTCCTCTTCGCCATGTTCGGTCGCATGGCTGAGATGGTAGTACACGCGTTCAGAGGGCGAGGCTTGCGACAGCGCTTTGGCCAGGGCCGGAGCCAGGATGGCAATTTCCCCGTCGCGGAAGGCCCTGGTTTTGTCCGCCTGTCCGACGAACAGGCGATGCAGCGCGTTGCGTCGTTCCCAGATTCGAACGCCTCGTAATAGGGTGCCGACTTCCGTGGCGCTCAACGAGGCCGGATGGACATTGATCGTTGACGCCGGGTCTTTCTCGATTCGCACCTGATTCAATCCCGACTGATAGACGGTCTTGGGCGGCGTCGGGGTTTGTGCTGCGCAACCGGCCGCCACCATCACGCCGATGAAGGCGAAGATGAGATGGGCGTGACGGGATAACGGGTGCTGCTGTGGATGTTCGATGCCGTTCATGGTTTCACCTCTTCTCGTTGAGCGAATCCGACTTCGGGAGATACGCGGTCGAATCCGAATTCCTGCAAGTGGGTCTGGATGGCGGGGCTTAGGAGAAATTCAATGAAGTCGCCGGCTGCGGTGATGTTCTGCGCCGTCCAGGCCGCGGCGACGCCGTAGCGGACCGGGGTGTGAGAGCCGACCGGTGCGGTGTCGAGGATGCGCACGCCCGGGTTCGAGATGGCATCGGTGCGATAGACGACGCCGATTTCGGCCTCGCCTTTGGCTACCAGATCGAGAACGGCTCGAGAATGTTCACCGAGAACATACTGTGACTTCAGCTTTGGCTCGAGTTTGCTGTACTTCAAAAACTGCGCGGAGACTTTCCCCACCGACGACGTCTTCGGGTCGCCGACGGCAATGCGGCGTACCGGGATCGTTTGCAAATCCTGAATCGTGCTGATGGGGGCGGGGAGGGCCGTTCCCGTAATCAAGACCAGCGAGGTCGCTGCAAAGGCCCGTTTGGTCCCTTGAATGATCAACCCCTTTGCTTCGAGCTGATCGATTTCTTCAAACAAAGACGGCAGATAGATGTCCACCGGCGCGCCCTGTTCGATCTGACTGCGGAGTGTTTGAGACGGGCCGTAAATCACCCGCACGTTGATGTTCCGGTGTTCCGTCTCGAACAGCGGGAGGATTTTGCGAAGGGCATCCTTCAAACTGTTGGCAGCGGCGATGGTGATAGTTTCCGGCTGCGCCTGCACCGGCTGGGCGAGCAGTCCCAGGCCGATCAACAGGCCGACGATGGCGATAACTCCTTTGACACGCAATGCTCTCATGATGTCCTCCAAGAACCTGTAGTGGTCTGCCATATACGTCTAGAAGTAGAACTGGTACTGCACATTGATCCGGTTCTCCACGAGGTCACTGCCGAATCCCGGCTGGCTTTCAAAGGGAAACCGGTCCGGCGCTCGTCCGCCGCTTCCCATGGTGATATTGGAGTAATCGATCACGAGCCGGTTGTTGTAGGTGCCGTCGAAACTGTAATTGATCGCGGCGCCGAATTCTTTCACCAGATCGTTCACCTGCTGGGTAGACGGATCCATGAATCCATACCGCACTGCCAGTTCCAGTTTGCGCGGAATGATGTATTTTCCCACTTGTACGTACCAGCCGTAAGCCTGTCCAAGATTGACCGGTGGCCCGAGGAATTGGGCTGATGGAATCGTATTCAAATCAAACGCGCTGGTCCCGCTATTGGCGTTTCGCACGCGCTGGTGCCGGTAATAGCCTTCCGCCTGCAGTGACCATCCCTGGTACTTGGCGATGAAGTCGGTTTCATAGGTCTGGAAATCATAGATGCCGCCGGCCAGGAGGCGCCCGTTATAGGCCTTGGTGACGGCCTGGCGATAGGCGCGATCGACAATGTCCGAGCGAATGGAACTTAAGTAATTCTGTGCGGGGTTGTAGGCATAGCCGAAGGCGATGGCGGACTGGAGCGTGCGCGAATTGAGAATGTCTCCCTGTCCATAGCCGGGGTTCCCCGCGATTTTGTACAGCAATCGCACCGTGTACATCATTTCGCCGGTCATAAAACGCGTGTCGTAGTTATAGGTGCGCGTGGTTGCCGCTCCGGGGGCGCCAGGCGTGCCGGTTTGCGGCAACACATTTTGGCTGACCGAGGTGCCTTCCCTCGCCAGATTGGCTCCGACGCCTCCCCAAATACCGATGGCATAGTTGAACTTATATTGGTCCTCGTCGCTGGAAATGCTCAGACCGATATCGCGTGCGTTTTGCTGGTTGGCCGCAAAGGCGTTTTGCACGATCAGGTTGTCTGCGAAGGTCGAGGTGGCGATGGAACTGATGGTGGCGCGGTTGAACCAGACACGTTGTTGACCGGCCTGCACCGTCAGCCAGGGGATGTGCCATGAGGAGACGTAGGCATCGAGGAGGCCGGCTCTGCCGCTGCCACCTTCCTGGTTCCAGGTGGTTTGGTCAAACGCCCAGGAAATGTTGTAGCGAAAATCTGGATCGAAGGCATAACCCAGGAATTGGAGTCGGGCGCGGGGTACGCTGAATTGATTGGAGTCGCTCTGCTTGCGGATCGCCCGGTATTCGACCTGTCCACCGAGGATTTCAGGATTACGCGAATCTCCGATCGTCCCCCAGGCGTTATTGTAGGCGCTGTGGGTGTAGCGAACCTGAGTCAGGAGTCGCAGTTTCAGGAAAAATTTGTCCCCGACGCGGAAGTTCAGGCCATTGTTCACGTCGATGTTGTAGTTGGGTTTGGACACCTGTTCGCGCTTCTCGATGACTTTGAGGCCCCGGTCATATTCGTCCTGCGTGATGATGCCCTTGAGCAGGAGATATTTCAGACCTGGGTCTTCGCCCGAATAATATTCCCATTTCCCGTCCTTCTTGATGAACTGGCCTTCCTCGACCGCTGCCGCAGGCAGTGTCAGACCGCCCCAGAGGATGGCCAGGCTTGCCCCGAAGGCAAATGCTGATCGTCTCATCGCGTTCGCTCCCATGTGAATGTTTGTAACCATTTAGTGAATGGTGACGAAATGTGAGCAATCACCATACGATCAATGCGTTATTAAAGTACTGTACTCCGATGAGGTATGAAATACATTATCTTTAATAAGTTTGTCAACAATAAAACCATTCAATGCTTCTTTCGTCCATGGCTCATCAAAAAGCGACTCATCTGAGGAGGATCGACCTCAGCGAAGCAGCTACATCCGTTCGAAAAGTTGTCAGAGTTCACCTCATTCGTCTGTGATATCCACGCTGCTATCGGTTCATGGGCGTCAATGATAGTTGACACAAATTTATCTATCGTGATACATGTCCGCCATCATGAGTGAAAAAAGTAAAGCGGAACCGGCTTCCAATGTTGTGAATTCACTGCGGGCATTACGGATGGCCAAAGGTCTCTCCCAGGGACAGCTTGCCGATGGGGCCTTGATTACTCGTCAGGCCGTGTGCGCAATCGAAGCCGATCAATATCTCCCCACCACTGCCGTGGCATTGCGACTCGCCAGCGTGCTGGGCTGCCACGTGGAAGACATCTTCAGCCTCAAGACGACGGGTGAGTTGATCGAAGGCGATTGGGTCTGGGGCGGGCTGCCTGTTTCCGCCGTTCAGCCCCGAACCAGAGTCAAGGTTGCCAAGGTCGAGGACCGGTTCGTTGTCCGTCCAGTGGCGGCGTTGGGCGAGATTTTGAATTACACCGTTCCTGCGGACGGTCTCATCATCGGTAAGGTGGGATCAGGTCCACGTTCGGCAAAATCCGACCGCCGCGTGCTCGTCCGCTTGTTGCGTGAGCGACAGATCGTTGAACGAGAAATTGCGGTGGCCGGTTGTGATCCGGCCATCAACCTGGCGAGCGAATATCTTCACCGGCACAAAGACACCTACACGGTCGTCGGTTGGTCGATGGGCAGCGCGGCCGCATTGGAGGCGCTCAAGCGCAGGGAAGTGCATATGGCGGGATTGCACATTCTCGATGCGAAAACGGGAGAATCGAATCTGCCGTACCTTCGCCGTCACTTGCAGGGTGATGATTATATCGTCGTGACGTTTGCGGCGTGGGAGGAGGGGCTTCTGGTGCGGGCAGGCAATCCCAAGCGAATTCGTGCGGTCGACGATCTTCTCCGCCCGAACGTGGTGTTGGTCAATCGTGAAGAGGGCGCTGCCGCCAGAATGTTGCTGGATCAGCGGCTGGAAGCGTTAGGTGCCGACCGTACTCATGTGAAGGGGTATGGAGTGACCGTAAGCTCGCACTTCGAGGTCGCGCGTCATATTGCCGAGGGGCATGGTGATGTGGGGATCGGCGTGCGGTCCGCGGCGCAGATCTTCGGTCTCGACTTCGTGCCCTTGCAACAAGCTCGTTATGACCTGGTCCTGCCGAAGCGATATCTCTCGAGCCATCCGGGCCTCTCGCATCTCCTCGATGCCATTGCCAGCCGCCAGTTCCGAACCGAGGTCGAAGCATTGGGCGGCTATGACATGACGGAGACCGGCAAGGTGCGCAGTTTGCGAGTGGGATAGCGTAGGGCTACATCCGGTTGGGGGATGAAATGGAGAAAGACAGCAAAGGGCAGGGGTACATCACGCACGTCGTTCGGGCCTTCCTGTCTGTGGCGCTGTTCCTGGCGGTGCCCTCTTGGTTTGGAATCGGACAAGCTGGCGCGGCCGAGTCATTTGTCATCGCAGCTTCACCGAGCCTCAAAGGATTACTGGAGCGATTAGGCAGCGGTTTTGAACACACGCATCCTAATGTGCGGGTGAAGCTGTATTTCGACTCGGGACTCCAGTTACGCCAAACCATCGCAGGGATGGAAAACAGCATGGTTGGCCAGTACTTCATCGGCACTGGTCCGATCAATCTCGTGGCGCCCGGTGGTGATGAGGTGATCACGAGGTTGCAGGTGAAATACTATGTGTTACCCGGCACCACACGCTCATATGCCGTGGATCAGTTGGTGCTGGTGGTGCCCGAGTCTCTAGTGGAGGCTCCAGGGTCGTTCGAGGCGCTCGCTCAGGGACGCGCACGTCTCGCCATTGCGGAGCGGACGCGAACGAGGTTGGGGGCACAGACAGCCGATATGTTACGTGCCTCAGGCATGGAAGAGGTGTTGAAGGGACGATTGGATGTGGCGACCGATGGGCGCGGAGTCATCGACCATGTGCTGAGCGGGCAAGCAGACGTGGGCATCATTTGGGGGGATCAGGCCGTTGATCAGCAACAGCGGTTACGGGTTGTGGGCGTCATCAACAAGGGCTACAAGCCGACGGTGCACTCCATGGCGATGGAACGGTACTGCCCCAATCGACGACTCTGCGAGGAGTTCCTGGACTATATCCAGAGTGCGGAAGCGCAGAAGTTGGTGCGGCAAGCGGGGTATGCGGTGCCGCCTGCGAGTGGGCGGTAAAAATTTTGCCTTCAGTGTAAGTATACATATATTTAGTTGTTGTATTCATGACACTATCTGCCTGGTGTGAGGGAGGCGTGATGCGGAATACATTCATGAGAAGCGACAGGCGTGGGGTATGGGGCCTCGCCCTCGTGCTCGTATGGGCCCTGGCTCTCGCCGGCTGTGCCAGATTGCCCTATACCACTAGAACAATTCATGAGGATCAGCGTGTCGTGGTGGCGGTTCAGCGCGACGTGCAGCCCCAAACGTATTCGCATCCCGTGCAATTGACGAGTGCTGAACTCACCAGTCTGTTACGAGGGTTTTCGATCCGTGAACAACAACGCTTGCCGTTGCGCTGGTTTGCCGAAGAACAACCACCGAAGCCGCTGTTTCGCGAAGACGACCTGCACGCGCTCGCGCCATATGTCGCGCAGGGATTTCAGCAAGTCGGCCCCAACGACCGAGTGCACTTCGAAGTCCGCAACCCTGGGTTCAATCCGGTGTACGGCCGGGACACGATTGCCGGGTGGATGGCCGTGCGCGATCCTTACTTGTATCTGACGATCGAATATTTCCACACGCAGATTCCGGTCCGGAAGTCAGATGATTACGACTCCAACTATCCACTCCCTCCTCCGACGCCGAAGCAATACATTCTGTACTTCGAACCGGGGCGGTTTTACGCGACCGATGAGAAGCGTGTGCCGGCAGTTGAATTCCGGCAATTCTTGAAATCGGGAGAAGCTGGTGCTGCGGCGCCTCGCTGACGGTCGAAGGACCGGTGCCCCTCCGATCGTGCCACGAACCTGGGGACAGATGGAGACTGGTATGAAGCGACTTAGGGAAGGCCTGTATATTTTTCGTCATCAACGGTGTGCTCATCGCCTGCTTGTAGGCGTGTTGATAGTACTGGCGGCTTGGCTGGCCTCTGCGGGGGCGAGTGAGGCGGCCGATACCGGAAAGCTGGTCGAAAAAGACGGCAAGTATGTCTTTGTCGAAAGCATGGACCCCTCGCTCAAGCTCCTGCTCGAACGGTCGGTCAAAAGCGGCATGATTACGCAGGAGGAGTACGATCAGGTGGTCAAAGATTCCGAAGAGCGGACCCAATTGCTCTCGCCGTCTTTCCGCGGGTGGTATGACCGCGGATTTAATCTCTCGATGAACGACAATGCCTTTTTTCTCAAGATCCGATTCCGATCCCAGCTCCGTTATACGCAACGATTCCGCAACGATGCCTGGAGAAATCCCGGTGAAGCCAAGAACTTTCCCGAGCTCCTGGGCGTGTTCGGTGACTATCGAGCCAATCGGTCGGAGAACAGTTCCTCCTCGTTCAATGTTCGTCGACTGCGGTTCTACTTCATGGGCCATCTGTTCGACCCGGACTTCAAATATTACATCCAGATGCGGGCGGAGACGGCAGAGAATGCTCAATCGCCAGGTTCGCTCTCCCTTTTTGACGTCAATTTCACCTACACGAAACTGCCCTGGGCCAACGTGCAGTTCGGGCAGTACAAGGTGTACTTCAACCGGTCGCAAATTAATTCGACGGCATCGATGCAATTCGCCGAACGGGCCCTTGTGCAGGATGCCTTTACCGCGAGCGGTCTCGATCGTCGTGATATCGGCATCACGATCATGAACGACGAAGAGTTGTTCCCTGTGAACTATTACTTGGGCGTGTTTAACGGCGCCGGTCCGAGCTTCAACCGCCTGGGCTCGTTCACGTCTGAAGAAGCCACGGTTGGTTGTCCCGGCGGCCAGACGAGCGGCAATCCATTCCCATCTCCGGCCGGCTGTCCTGCCAATCAGCGCAATCTGAATGCCAATACGCGTATCGATGTAGATCGACTGATGTATGTGGCCAGACTGAACTGGAATATTCTCGGCCGTCCCGGATACGGAGAGGGCGACCTCGCCTATTCTGAAACACCTCAACTCGCCGTCGGCGGCGGATACTCCTATAATCCCGGGGTGAATACCAGTTCCGACAACGCCTTCGTCGGCCTCGATCTCGCCAACCTCAACATCAGGCGCCAGTTGGCGGCCTTCGGCAACGGCCGACAGCTTGGTCTCGGTATTGTGGACTATTCCACCTGGGCGGCCGATGGGGTGTTCAAATACCGCGGCTTCTCGCTGCAGGGCGAGTTTTATTTCAAGAACGTCATCCGCCACGACAAGGGACTGCCTTGCATGAACACCACCTGCACGGCAACGGCGCCGAATAATTTCGGCAATGCCATGGGTTGGTATGTGCAAAGCGGCTATTACCTGATTCCGCGCACGGTGGAACTGGCGGCCCGGTATGCCTATTGGGATCCCGATACCAACTCCGCGAACGACCTGATCCGGCAGGCCGATGTGTCATTGAACTGGTTTCTGAACGGAACCTATGACCACCAAATCATGGTGACCTATAGCAATACCCAGTTTGGTACCGGCGGATATACCATCGGCCGAAGCGCACCGCTGCCGCCAGGGTCGGGAACGGTACCACTGGATGCGGTGGGGGGAACCTTGATTGAAAATGCCATACGTGTTCAATATCAAATCTTCTTCTAGCAGGATGCGGAAAACGTCCGCCAGTGGCGTTCTCGCGAGACACGGCCGCCTCACCGGCTCGGCGGCGTTCACAAGCGTGACGCGCGTTATTCCGCGCGTCGTGAACCTCCAAGGCTCACCGTACCCCAGAGTACGATTCGCCTCCTCGTTCGCTGCGGCCTTGCTGGACGGCCATTTTTCGCATCCTGCGGTGAAGGTTGACGTGAGACGGCATGTACATAGTGTGCAGACGCATCAAGCCATTTTTGGGCGACTTTCTAAGGAGTACCGATTATGAGAAGGTTCTTCGCCATCATTCTGTTCATCTTGTGTGCGGTAAGCCCTGTCAGTGCCGAGGAGATCGCCGTAGCGGCCGCCTCCGATCTCAACTTTGCCATCAAAGAGGTGATTGGGGAATTTGAGAAGCAGACCGGTCATCGCGTGAAGTTATCGCTGGGTTCATCCGGCAACTTTTACGCGCAACTCCAGCAGGGTGCGCCTTTCGATCTGTATTTCTCAGCGGATATCGGGTATCCGAAAAAACTGGAGGAGGCGGGCCTGACCGTCCCGGGCTCGTTGTATCGGTATGCGGTGGGACGGGTGGTGCTGTGGGCGCCGAAGACCTCTTCGTTGGATCTGGCCAAGGGCTTGACGGTCTTGCGGGAACCGACGATCAAGAAGATCGCCATTGCCAATCCCAAGCACGCGCCCTATGGGCGTGCAGCGGTGGCGGCGATGGAGCATGCTCAGGTCTATGCCGATGTCAAAGACCGCTTGGTCTTGGGTGAAAACATTTCCCAGGCGGCACAGTTCATCGAGTCGGGCGCCTGCGATGTGGGGATCATTGCCCTCTCGCTGGCGCTGGCGCCGGCCATGAAGAGTGCCGGCAGCTATTGGGAAATCCCGGCGGAAGCGCATCCGCCGTTGGAACAAGGGGCGGCCATCTTGAAGCAGTCAAAGCATCAGGAACTCGCTCGTAACTTTTTAAGTTTTCTGCAAGGGTCTCAGGGCCAGGAGATCATGATCCGGTATGGATTCACATTACCGAAGTAAGCACTGGCGGTTGGTGTGGTGCGGCGCTCTATTCCTGACTGCCGGCTGTTCACAGGCGGTGCTGATGGAACAGGAGTCCGCGCAGGGCGGCGTGGTTACTTACAGCTATAAGCAGGATCGGGGTGGGCCGATGGGTTCGCCCTATCGCAAGCAAGCGTTGGATCTGATGCAGGCCAAATGCGCGGGCGGGTCGCGCCTGGTGAGAGAGGGGGAAGTCCGTGGCTACACCAGCGCGGGCATGGGCACGATCGAAGGGACCGAAGACGAAGAACGCGGGAGACGGTGGGGTATCCGGTTTGAGTGTAAGGGGAGTGAGCTGGGCGACAAACCAGCTGAATCACTTCAGCGCAAATAGAAAGGAGCAGGAAATGAAGCTGAGCGCACGGAATCAATTTCAAGGCACCGTGGTCCGTATCAATGAAGGGCAGGCGATGGCTGAGGTGGTGGTGAAAGTGGGCACGCTGGAGTTCGTTGCCGCTATTACCGAAGGGTCTGTCAAGAACATGGGACTCACGGTCAACGATCAGGTCACCGTGGCGGTGAAGGCCACCGAGGTCATGATCGGAAAATAACATGTGGAGGCAGTTGATCTTCCGGACCGGTGTTCCTAGGATGGCGCCGGTCGGGAACGTCAGGTCGTGGCTGAGGCGCGCGCGTGAACTGGATCGCAATTTGGGTGACGTGTAAGTTAGCCGGGCTCACGGCGTTGGCGCTGCTGTTCGTCGGCCTCCCCATCGCCTATTGGCTGAGTTTCTCTCGCTGGCGGTGGAAATTTTTAGTCGAATCCGTGGTCGCGTTGCCGCTGGTACTCCCTCCGACCGTCCTGGGTTTTTATATTCTCATCGCCATCGGTCCCCACAGCCCGTTCGGGCGTCTGTATACTGATTTGGTCGGCCATCCGCTGCCCTTCACGTTTGAAGGATTACTCCTCGCGTCGATCCTCTATAGTCTCCCGTTCGCGGTGCAGCCGTTTGTGGCGGCGTTCGATCAGGTCGACCGGCGGTTGATTGAAGCCTCCTGGACGTTGGGGGTGTCGAAACTGCAGACGTTTTTTAGACTGATCGTCCCGCTATCCACAGCCGGTTTGGTGACCGGCGCGGTGTTGAGTTTTGCCCATACGATGGGAGAATTCGGCGTGGTATTGATGATCGGCGGCAATCTCGAAGGCTCCACCCGCACGGTCTCTATCGATATTTATGATGAGGTCCAGGCGCTGAATTATGCCGGCGCGGCCAAGACGGCGTTGTTTCTTCTCGTGGTGTCCTACGCCGTGTTGCTGGTGGTGTATGCGGTGAATCGAAACGTGTGGGCAGCATGGCCGCAGAAATAACCATCCACCTCGTCAAGACGTTTCCCGGTCGGCCGCCGATTCGCGCGCGGATCCGTTACCCGGTGGAAGGTGCGACGGTCCTGATTCTGTTCGGCCCGTCGGGATCGGGGAAGACAACCATTCTGCGATCCGTGGCCGGGCTTGAATGGCCGGAGGAAGGCACCATCCGTTTCGTGTCACGGGTGTGGCTGGAGACCGCGTCAGGGATTCGAGTCCCGCCTCAAGAGCGTCATGTCGGGTACATGTCGCAGGATTACGCATTGTTTCCGACCTACACCGTAACGGGGAATATCGCCTATGGCCTGAGCCATCTTCCTTCCGCGGAACGCAAGAAACGGGTCGATGAAGTGATGGAGCTGTTTCAACTGCGCGGGTTGGAGCAGGCGAAGCCCAGAGAACTGTCCGGAGGGCAGCAACAGCGTGTGGCGCTGGCGCGAGCCGTGGCGCCTCGGCCGCTCCTCTTGTTGCTGGATGAGCCGCTGTCGGCCTTGGATGCGCCGACTCGACTGCATTTGCGCGACGAACTCCGGGTGCTCCTGAAACAGCTGGCGCTGCCGTCGATCATTGTGACGCACGACTGGGCGGAAGCCCTGACATTGGGCGATGTTATGGCGGTCATCCGTGCAGGAGAGGTCTTACAGGTCGGGGCGCCGATCGACGTGTTCAGCCGTCCACAGAACGCGGATGTTGCGCGCGTAGTCGGTGTTGAAACCGTGGTGAAAGGGCGGGTGGTCGAGGCCACCGGCGGCATGTTGCGCGTGAGCGTGGACGGGACGGCACTCCTTGCGCTCGAAGCGGAATCGATCGGCCCTGACGTGTTTGCCTGTATCAGGGCGGAAGATGTGGTGCTGGAACAGGGGCGAGCCTCGGTAAGCAGCGCGCGCAATCACCTGACGGGTACGGTTCAGTCAGTGACCATGTTGGGTGCGTTGGCGCGGGTGACCCTGGACTGTGGTTTTCCCCTCGTCGCAATGGTGACGAGATCAACGGTGGAGGAGTTCAAGCTTGCCCCCGGGCTGGTGATCACCGCCGCGATCAAGGCCGGAGCCGTCCATTTGGTCTCGCGACAAGAAGCCTAGCCGGCGACCTGACTGCGGACGACAGGATGCCCCTCTTCTTCACGCTGGCACATAATCGCAACGGTTCGAATATCTACCGCACGATGGGCGTGGCTTCCTTGGTCCGTAAGCTTGTCTGCCGCATTGAGGTAACGAATCTTTCTCTCCATACCCCCGAAGGCACCAGATTCTCGACCGACAAGTCCCCTCTCTGTCCGGTTACCGTGGGCAATGCTCGTTTGCGCCACGTAGGCTGCGGTCGAGGGAACCTGCCCCCATCTGATACCCATGAACGATCAGAGGGCACCGAAGATGATCGAAGAAGGGGAGCCGGTTGCCGACAGAGTCAAGCCTAGGAACTCGGATTATTGGTGGGAGGAATGCGCGGCGCGATTCTAGGGGAATGGGGTGGAGGTTTCAATCAAGAAAATGGTGATTGCGCGAAAAAAATCCTCTCCCCAAAATCTGTGGATATCTCTGTTGATAGTCTTTCCACTGAGCGCGAATAACGCCTGTAATCCATGCCACGCACCAATTTGCCTATTTGTTGAGCATAGAGACAGGTTGGCTTTCGACCACTATACATTGTGGGTTGTAAGTTGTGTGTATGTATTAGCATTCATATTTGTACACTGCCTCGTGAATTCCGACATTCGCCTGTGAATTCAATTTTATTTTTCGGCCTTCCCCAAATGGCCCTTGACTTATGCACAGAAGAATCGAGCGATTGCGGAAAATTTCGGGATTTTTCTCCTGTTTCCCCTTACAAATGAGACCACTTCTCCGTCCAGGGCTTGAGCCATCGAGGGGTTCGTCATGGAAGTCGAGTCGCCAGGGCCGATTGAACGCCAAATGGAGCAGCGCCGCCTCACGTTGACTGTCGGAACAACCAAACTTCTTCCTGGTACCGGCTGTCAGCCGAGAGGGCCGCATCGGACGGACATGGGTGTTGTGGCGATGCAAAGCAGGATCACGCTGGATCGATACGCAGTTTAGCCAGTTCTGAGCAGAAGAGGATGGTGTGTGTACCACCGGGGCTCCACCCTGCACTCTTGTGTCTTGGGCTGGGTGTGATCGCATTGAATGGAGCGGGGTTGCGCAAACTCCGACAGGCTTGGGTAACGGCTGACCATTGCTCAGGGGCACTTGAGCGTCATGATGCTTTGCGAGACTCTGTTTGAGTTTGTGACGCACTGCGACGTAGGGCCATCGTACCGGCTCGACCCTGCCGGGGGTGCCGGACTCCGCCAAGGGGGGAAGATCACGAGTAAGTTTTCCATTTCTTAACATTCTCGAAAGAGAAACGTTGCGTCATGACACTACAGTGCGCAATTCTCTGAAAAATGCGGATACGGTCATCGGCGTGACGATCACCGACCATCCGATGACGTGCTCGATGTTCACCGGTTTGAAGAGTGGGAGGGTACTAGATGCTGGAGTTTCGGAATCGCATCTTGTTCGTGGGGTTTGGGGCTGTGGCGCGATGTACGCTGCCGATTTTGTTGAAGCACCTTCGTGTCAATCCTACACGCATCACCATCGTAGATTTTGAGCCGAACGATGCGGCGCTACGGCCTTGGATCGAGCAGGGCGTGACCTTCGTCAAGGATCGCGTGACGCCGGAGAATCTGGGCACGCTCCTGGGCCGCCACGTGTCGGCGGGAGACCTCCTCATCGACCTGGCCTGGAACATCGATTGCTGTGAAATCGTCCAGTGGTGCCATGACCGGGGCGTGTTGTACGTCAACACATCGGTGGAGCTCTGGGACCCCTACAGCGGAGTCGACGACAGGCACCCGACCGAGCGGACGCTCTACTGGAGGCACATGAATTTGCGGAAGATGACCGCCCTGTGGAGCGAGCCGGGGCCGACGGCGGTGCTTGAACATGGAGCGAACCCGGGTCTCATCAGCCATTTCACCAAGCATGCGCTGTTGGACATTGCACGGCAGGCTCTGGCAGATAAGAAGTTCAGCGACGCACAGGCGGAAAAGATTGCGCACCACGCGCAGGCGCAGGAGTTCAATCACCTGGCTCACCAGCTCGGAGTCCGGGTCATTCACTGCAGCGAACGCGATACGCAGATCACGAATCAGCCTAAACAGGTGAACGAATTCGTCAACACCTGGAGCGTCGAGGGGTTCCGCGAAGAAGGCACGACGACGGCTGAAATGGGTTGGGGAACACATGAAAAACGGCTACCACCCTTCGCCTACGAGCACCCGGACGGGCCCAAGAGCCAGATTTGTCTCGCGCGGATGGGCATGAACACCTTCGTGGCGAGCTGGGTGCCGCCCGACCATAACATTGTAGGTATGGTCGTCCGCCACGGCGAAGCCTTCAGCATTACCGAAAAACTGACCGTGTGGGAGGGCGACAAGGCGGTCTACCGGCCCACGGTCCACTACGCCTATTGCCCGTGCGATTCCGCAATCGCCTCCCTCCATGAGCTACGCGGTTCAGACTACAGGCTGCAGCCTCGTGTTCGTATCATGACCGACGAGATCATCGGCGGGGCAGACATCCTTGGTGTCCTGGTGATGGGGCACCCGTACCAGTCGTGGTGGTGCGGCTCCCATCTCGACATCGAGGAGTCGCGTCGCCTGGCACCGCACAACAATGCCACTACCGTGCAAGTGGCCATCTCCGTCGTGGCGGCTTGTCTGTGGATGCTTGAGAACCCATCCCGAGGGGTGTGCCTGCCCGACAACCTGCCGCACGAGTTTGTACTCGCCGTCAGCAAGCCGTACCTGGGGAAATTCATTTCAGACCCGTCGGACTGGAACCCGCTGAAGCACTACTCCAACGTCTTCCGCGGATACAATCAGCCCCAACTCGACCTGTCCGATCCATGGCAATTCACCAATTTTCTCATTATGGAAGGAGACTAATTCACTCCAGGCGAACGTCATGCAGCTGAGGCTGGTTATGGAGCCGATATCGGAGGGCAGTGCAATCAAAGGGAGATACCATGGACGAAGAGACGCTGCTTCAACTGGCCAAAATTCATCGCACCCCGCTGGTCGTGGTGGACCACAAGGTGCTGCGGGAGAACTACCAGCAGTTTCGTAAACACCTGCCGCGTGTGCAGGTCTATTATGCGGTCAAGGCAAACAGCGATCCGGCCATCGTACAGACCTTCTACGACGAGGGGGCCAGCTTCGACGTCGCCAGCATGGCCGAGTTTTTGATCGTACATGAGAAGATCAAGCACCTGTCGGCGCAGGAGCAGCAGGATTACATTTGGGATCGCATCATCTACGCCAACCCGATCAAGGCCATCGAGACGCTCAAGCAGTTGGATCAATACAAGCCGTTGATCACCTACGATAACCATGAGGAGGTGCTCAAGATCGCCCGCCACGCCCCTCACTCGGGTCTCGTGCTGCGGGTGGCCGTGCCCAACACCGGGTCGATCGTAGAACTGTCGAGTAAGTTCGGTGCCTTACCGGGCGAAGCCGTAGACCTCATCGCCTTCGCGCATAACAACAAGCTTGAGGTTGAGGGGCTCAGTTTCCACGTCGGTAGCCAGTGTATGAACGTACAAAACTATGTCCAGGCGCTGCACCTGACAGCCGGCATTTTCTCCGAGGCCAAGACGCGTGGCTTCAACCTCAAGTTGCTCGACATCGGTGGCGGCTTTCCTGCCCATTACGACGACTCGGTTCCTGCCTTCAAGAGCCTGGCCGACACCATCAACGCCGAACTCGATCGCCTGTTTCCTGAGCCGATTGAGATCCTCGCCGAGCCGGGGCGCTTCCTGGTCGCTTCCGCCGCCACCGCCGTCTCACAGGTCGTCGGCAAGACGGTCCGTGGCGGCAAGCTCTGCTACTATCTCGACGACGGCGTCTATCACACGTACAGCGGCGTGATCTTCGACCACTGTCAGTACCATCTGAAAAGCTTCAGGAAAGACCCCACGCAGCTCTGCGCCGTGTTTGGGCCAACCTGTGATGCCCTCGACACCATCAGCTTGGCTGAGCAGTTGCCCGACATGGATCTGGGCGAATTGGTCTATTCCGAGAACATGGGCGCCTACTGCGCCGCCAGCAGTACGTACTTCAACGGCTTCCCGCCGGCCAAGGTCGTGCACGTGAATCGTGATCCCTCGTCGGACGGATAGGTCATGACGTGGGCCCCTGAGATCAAGCCACCTGAGTTGATCTTAGGGGCACCGTCAGCAGTATCCAACCGAATCGGACTCGAGAGAATCCCCGGCCCGTGGTTTCGTTCGTTTCATTGAGCGGACGACGGCCTGCCTGAAACACCCTGTCATTGCTCCAAGAGTGACGACCTCCGGTGTGGCCGAAGCTCCTTGGTTTCTCTACATCCATGGGCCCACAGCTTTGAGCAATTCTGGCGGTCATCTGTTACGTCGGCGCTCCTTCATGGAAACATCGAGGTGGCCGCGCCATGTGAACGCAGGAGCCTGGTCTGTCCCGAGGAAATAGGTAGCAGGTCGACAGGGGTGCACCTGATGCTTGACAGGGCGAGCACCGTTATGTAACCATTGGTTACATGATGACGGCGAGCGAATTCAAACGATGTCGGGAACAGCTTGGATTTACCCAGGAGCAACTGGCCGAAGCGCTCCATACGACGCGGGTGTCGGTGGCCCGTTACGAATCCGGCATGCGTCGGATCAGTGGCGCGGTTCAGGTGGCGTTGACTCAGTTGTTGAAACGAACCGAGATCCCCATGGAGGGGGTCGTGGCTGCGGGGTTGCCCATCGAGCCGGTCGCCCAGTCGGAGTGGGTCGAGGTTCCTCCCAGTATGGTGCGGCCCGGCGAGACGTTCGCCCTGCGCGTCAAAGGGGAGTCGATGATTGAGGATGGGATTCTGCCCGGTGATCTGGTGGTGGTTCGAAAGCAATCCACCGCGCGGAACGGGCAGACCGTTGTGGCCCTGGTCAACCGTGAGGCGACGATCAAGACCTACTTCAAGCGTGCGAACTCCATTGAACTCCATCCCGCCAATGCCGCGATGCGTCCGTTTGTGATCACTCCCGCAGACGAATTTTCCATTGAAGGGATCCTTGTCGGTGTGATTCGCCACTGCGACAACTCGTAATGCAAGGAGGCATGACAATGAGCAGCCAGCAACAGATGATGGTCGAACGGGTCGATGAATTGGAGCGCATGATTGTCCGTTTGAATGGCCGGATCGGTGAATTGCAGCGGGAGCTGAACCTCACCAAGGGGATGACGGGTCAGGGATGGGGGAGCGCTGCCCGGCTACGAGCGATCTGGGGAGGCAGCAAACCCGTGGTCCCCACGGCTCATCCCGTCCGGGAAAACAGGAGGGTCGAACGCCATGAGCACTGTCTGTTCTGACATTCAGGCTGCAACAACCGGTTGTTGTGCGGACTGCGGGCAACTGGTGATGCGGCGAACACCCCTGTCTGACGAACAGGCGAAGACTGTGCGAGCGGTCTGCATCCGTTGTCTGGTCTTCGCTTACCAGCGCCGGCAGTTCGAAAGTGGCTGTTGCGGGTGAGGCTTGCGTCCGACAACCGGCAGATTTCTACCAGAGGGCCGGTTCGCGTGGGGTGCGGAGGAAGCGCTGGATGGATCGAAATTTGGTGGCGGTGACCCGGATTGAACGGGTGACCCGCGGCTTATGAGTCCGCTGCTCTGCCAACTGAGCTACACCGCCACGTCATTGATTTCTAAGGGGCTTTGGTCTTATCAGCCGAGTGCTCCGACCCCAAACTGTTCACCAAGTGTTCACCGCGACCATGCTCTCGCTCGTGGTGTTCCAAGTGCCTGGCCCGGCTTCCTTCCTTTGAGGTGATAGACCCAGCAACAATCCGGATGGAACTTCAGCGTGTGCTTATACCATGCAGCGAGGACGTCGTAAAGGTCCCCACCCATCACGGCCACCCGCTCCTCTTCCGTTTTCGTATGCTCTCACGCGATCCGGATCTCAACAGTGCGGCTCTGGTCTTTGGGCAACCGGAGGCCACGTTGCTCCATGATCGTCTCTCGCATTTCTCGTAGCGCTTTCAGACTGACCCACTATCCAGCACCTGGTCCTAGATAGTCTTCTAACGACTGGATGAGCTCCAGACAAAATCTCTGACCGTTAAGTTCAGAGAAAATGGTCTTGATCCACTCGAACCAAAACTGATACCTTGTAAACGTGATTATCAGAGTGTAAGGTCAGTTGCATGTCTACTCGCGACGAAGAAACCCTTCTGATCGTCGAGGCCGATCCCACCATTCGCAGAAGCCTCGCGAACTATCTCAAGACCGACTATCGTGTCCTTGGTGCCAAAACGGGAGCCGAGGCGTGGGCAACGTTGGCTAAAGAAAAGGTCGATCTTATTCTCTTTGACGATGGCGTCGCTGACGTGAAGGGCGTAGAGTTTTTTCGCGAGGCCCGCGTGCGTTATCCCGATGTCGTCCGAATTCTCCTGACGGAGTCGCGCGAGTATTCGGCGGTCATGAACATCATCAAAGAGGCGGCGGTGTATCAGGTGATTCCCACGCCCTGTCCTCCGTGGCATCTCCGTCTTCTGATCGATCGTGCGCTTGAAAGTCGAGAGCTCTCGCGACGCCATCGAATGTTGAGCCGTGATTTGAAGCTGTCCGATGGCGCCTTTCACAATCACAAAGCCCATCTCACGAAGCTGATACGGGAAAGCTATGAATTCGATAAGCTCGTGTTTGCGAGCGACGCGATGCTGGAAGTCTGCAATCTGGCGAGGAAAGCGGCTACCACCGATTTGCCGGTGTTGATAGAAGGCGAAACCGGTACGGGGAAGGAGCTCTTAGCCCGGGCGGTTCATGGGTTTAGCGAGCGGAAGGCGTTCCCATTTCTCGCTCAGAATTGCGGGGCCTTGCCCGATGAGTTGCTCCAGTCGGAATTGTTCGGACACAAACGCGGGGCCTTTACGGGCGCCGTCAGTGATCGGCTGGGATTGTTTGTAGCCGCCGACGGAGGAACTGTCTTCTTGGATGAGGTGTCTGAAGTCTCCCCTTCCTTTCAAGTGAGTCTCTTGCGGTTTCTGCAGGAAGGCGAAGTGAAGCCTCTGGGTTCTGAAAAAACCCGCCATACAAGCGTCAGGATTATTGCCGCGTCGAATCGGCCGATCAAAGAACTCGTGGCGGCCGGTGCGTTTCGGAAAGACCTCTATTACCGTCTCCGCGGATTCGAACTCACGATTCCTCCTTTGCGAAACCGTGTTGAAGATATTGCAGTGCTTGCCGAGCATTTCACGAGGAAGTACGCTGAGTTCTCGAATCGTCGTATCGCAGGGATCACGGTGCAGATGATGCGCCAGCTTCAGGCCTACCCATTTCCTGGCAATGTGCGTGAGCTGGAAACTGAGATCCGACGCATGGTGTCTCTTGCCAGTCAGGGCGAATTTTTGTCCACGGAGCATTTGTCCGACGATTTGGCCAAGGTGGTGCCGCAGGATCTGCGGCAGAAAGAGATGAACTTGATCCACTCCAGCGGGACGCTCAAACAAAAAGTCGAGCGGTTGGAGGCCCAGGTTGTGACACAAACGCTGCTTCGATTCCGTTGGAATCAAAGTAAGGTGGCCAAGGAGTTAGGATTGTCCCGTGTCGGCTTGGCGAACAAGATTCGACGATACAAACTGGCGACCACCTCCGCTGGAGACCCGCCCCATGCCCAACCCGGACGATCCTAAACGGGCAGAACATAAGGATGGGGATGAAATAGACCGATTCTTGTTCTCTCTGCTGGCCACCCCCTCTCAGGTTCCTGATTCATCCTTTCTACCGCCTCCCCTGCGAGAGTTGGGCACGACACCCCTCGCTCGTCAACTTGGCTTAGCTGACGAGCAGACGAATGGACATTGGTGTAGCCGCTGTCAAGGAATTTGGTATGGCTACACGCTTGAGGTCGAATGTCCAGTCTGTGGCAATCGCAAGGGGTAGGCGCAGAGAAAACTGCACACTGTCTTTACAGCTAGCAGTGCCTTGTAAAGTTACTTTGCAAGGCATCCCGGTGAATGATCTCGTCCTGTCCGAACGAAGTCCTCACATAACCCTCGGTGTTTTCAGCTAAAGAGAGAGGACATAGATCCTGTCGCCCTAAAATTAGGGCGCTGGTTCAATTGTTGCTCTAGGAGGTGGTGCGCATTCACGCTTCGATTCAAAAGGCATAACGGAGGACTACATCATGGCGAATCTACTCTGGCTTCAGGGCGGTGCTTGTTCCGGCAACACCATGTCATTCCTCAACGCAGAAGAGCCGAGCGCCTGTGATCTCGTTACTGATTTCGGGATCAATGTGCTCTGGCACCCCTCGTTGGGTGTCGAACTTGGCGATGGTCTGCAGCGAATTCTCAAAGATTGTGTCTCGGGGGAAATTCCCCTCGACATCTTCGTCTTCGAAGGAACGGTGGTCAATGCGCCGAACGGTACTGGCGAATGGAATCGATTCGCTGGCCGGCCGATGAAACTGTGGGTCAAAGATCTTTGCGGCATCGCTAAGTTTGTCGTCGCGATCGGCGACTGTGCCACGTGGGGCGGTATCCCAGCCACAGCGCCGAATCCGAGCGAGTCTCAAGGCCTGCAGTTCCTCAAGCGGAACCATGGTGGCTTCCTAGGCAAGGACTTCCGCTCAAAGGCCGGTCTTCCCGTAATAAATATTCCTGGCTGCCCCGCACACCCGGATTGGATCACACAGATTGTGGTAGCCGTCGCAGCCGGCCGAGGAGGCGACATCACCCTCGATGAGCTCCAACGGCCCAAAACCTTCTTCCAGAGTTTTACCCAGACAGGGTGCACCCGCAACATGCATTTTGCCTACAAAGTCTCGGCCACGGAATTCGGCCAGCGCAAAGGCTGCCTGTACTATGATCTCGGATGTCGTGGACCAATGACCCATTCGCCCTGCAATCGCATTCTGTGGAATCGACAGTCCTCGAAAACCCGCGCGGGCATGCCCTGTCTGGGCTGCACGGAGCCTGAATTCCCCTTCTTCGACCTTGCCCCTGGCACGGTGTTCAAGACACAAACTGTTATGGGCGTCCCGAAGGACCTGCCGCAGGGAGTCGACAAGAAAGGGTACATCGCGCTCACGAGCGCGGCGAAGAATGCGGCGCCAGCGTGGGCCGAGCAGGACATGTTTGTCGTCTAAACACAATGATCGGCAATCGCATCTGTTCATAAAGGAGATGGCCATGGCTGTTCAAACATTAGACATTTCTCCCGTCGGCCGAGTGGAAGGCGACCTCGACGTGCGCGTTGAGGTCGACAACGGTGTTGTCACCAACGCCTGGACACAGGCAGAGCTGTTCCGTGGATTCGAGATCATTCTGAGAGACAAAGATCCGCAAGCCGGGCTGGTTGTGACCCCACGCGCCTGCGGCATCTGCGGAGCCTCCCACTTAACCTGCGCTGCGTGGGCCTTGGATACGGCGTGGCAAACCACCGTCCCGAGGAACGCGATTCTTGCGAGAAATCTCGGTCAGATCGTTGAAAGCTTGCAAAGCCAGCCGCGCTACTTCTATGGGCTCTATGCGATCGACCTAACCAACAAGAAGTATCGTGGTAGCCGATACTACGAGGAGGCCTGCAAGCGCTTTGCTCCCTTCACCGGGAAATCCTATGAAATTGGCGTCACCATTTCCGGGAAGCCTGTGGAGATCTATGCGCTTCTGGGTGGCCAGTGGCCTCACTCTAGTTATATGGTCCCCGGCGGGGTCATGTGTGCGCCGACCCTGGCAGACATTACGAGATCCGTCTCGTTACTGGAGTACTACAAGAACAATTGGCTCGAACCGGTCTGGCTTGGCTGCTCATTGGAGCGGTACGAGCAAATCAAAACCTACGAAGACTTCAATGCGTGGTTGGACGAGAATCCAGCCCATGCCAATTCGGATCTGGGATTCTATTGGCGCATGGGCCTAGATACTGGACTCCACAAATACGGAGCTGGGCTTGGGAAATATGTCAGCTGGGGATATTTGCCCCACGAAGATAAATACCAGAAGCCTACCATCGAAGGACGCAATGGCGCCGTGATCATGAAGGGCGGAGTCTATGATGGGGCCACAAACACGCACAAGCTCATGAGCCAGGACTTCGCGCGAGAGAATACGTCTCATTCCTGGTATGACGAGGGATCGGCGGATACGCATCCCTATGATCGCACGACCAAGGCGAAGTCGAATAACAAGACCGATTTCAACGGGACCTACTCCTGGGCGACCGCGGTCAGCCATGCGGATTTCGGCCGGCTGGAAGCGGGACCCTTTGCCCGCCAGATGGTCGCAGGAGGAAAACACGGGGAATCCTGGCAGCACTACGATGGCTTCATCCTGGATGTGTACAAAAAGATGGGTGGCGCGAGTCTCCACCTGCGTCAACTCGCCAGGATGCATGAGACTATCAAGTTATATCGCCAAGCGGAGCGATGCCTGAAGGAGTTCCGGCTCAACGAGCCTTGGTACATCAAGCCCCAGGAGAAGGATGGCCGGGGTTGGGGGGCGACCGAAGCGATTCGTGGAGCGCTCTGTCACTGGATTGAAGTCAAGGGCGGGAAGATCAAGAACTATCAGATTATTGCTCCGACCACGTGGAATGTGGGGCCTCGCGATGGTATGGGTCGTCGTGGTCCGATCGAGGAGGCGTTACTCGGCGCGCCTATTGCCGATCCAACCGATCCCGTCGAAGTCGGTCACGTCGCCCGATCATTCGACTCATGTTTGGTGTGTACCGTTCACGCGCACGATGCCAAGACAGGGAAAGAATTAGCCCGCTTCAAAATCGGGTAGCGCTCCAGAGGGATTGCGATCCTATGGGTCGCAATCCTCTTGGCCTGGGTCCCATCGAACAACGGAACTAATGGGCTAAAGTAGCCCTCGAGCGAAGAGGGGATCGTTGAATGCGCCCCGAGGAAGAAGAAAAACTGCGGGAGAAAATCGCCCAGCTCCTAGCCAGTGGGCTCAAAACTCAAACGGAGCCGTTTCCCGAAACGCACGTTGAGTTTGCCAAGATCCTGGATGAACTTCGGTCGCTTCCCCCCGATGACTTGAAAGGCAAGCTGGTCATCGGAGGCTTTACCGACAAACCCTACGGGCCGGATCAGATGCGGTGTCTGGAGTGCATGTACTACCTCGTTCACCGGAAATGGTGTGATCTGCCTGAACTCGCTGTGCCGGTGGAACCCGATTGGTGGTGCCGCCTCTGGCGAATCTGATGTCTCCGTCTATGCTTGGTGATTTGCATGAAGGATGCGGACGACATCCTCCGAAGCAAGCTTCAGCAACTATTGAAAGACGGGCTGAAAACCGAGGTAGAGCCAAGAGCCTATACGAGTGAGATGGTCACTCAGCTCGTCAGTCGACTCCAGGCCATCCCTCCGGATCACTATGCTGACAAGCTGACTGCGGCCGGGGTTACACTCACCCCATACGCTCCTCCCGAGGATGACGATGACCTGAAACAATCCTGCGAAACGTGTATGTACTTCGTGATCCACCGGCAGTTCTGCGACTTGCCAGAACTACACCTGCCTGTCGAGAAAGACTGGTCATGCCGTCTGTGGAGAATTTAAGCATGGCAACCGAGGCGCTGGCCGTGATCGGGTGCGGCAATCTCAATCGCCGCGATGATGGGCTCGGCGTGATCGTCGCCCAGCGGCTGATGCAGTGGTTAAACGCCGAACCGCAGGAGAACATCCAGGTCTATGATGCAGGGACCGGAGGAATGGACGTCATGTTCCAAGCCCGTGGGACCTCCTCCTTGATTCTCGTCGATGCCAGCCTCAGCGGCTCGACACCCGGCTCCATTTTCAAGCTTCCCGGAAAGGAAGTGGCCAGCAGGCCCGAACCTGGTTATAGCCTGCATGATTTTCGATGGGATCACGCGCTCTATGCGGGACGAAAAATCTTTGGTGACACGTTTCCTCACGATGTCACGGTCTATCTCGTCGAAGCGGCAGATGTCTCCTTGGGACTAGAACTCAGTCCTGCGGTCGCTCAAGCTCTGGAGCGAGTCATTGACCAGATCAAGGAAGACATCCGTGAGCGATCGACACGGTTAAGGAGCGGGCAGCGTGCTCCTTGCAGCGATGAACCAGTCACGGAGCGTTCAGAAGATCATCCTCAGGTGACGATCAGGCAGGGGAGCATCTACATCGACGCGAAGGTATATGCCAAATATCTGGGTGGTTTGGAGAGCATCGTGCTCCTTCGACAGGACCAGAAGCTGCTCTTGTTACCGGTCCGCCATGCCGCGGCTGGGGGCCTGTTGCTGAAAGTCCGAAATCCTCAAGGCGATCGTGTCGTGCATGCCCAAGAGTTTCTCCGGGGCCACGGAATTGAGGACCAGCAGGAAAAGGTTGTCCCCGTGCAGTGGGATAGCCGAATGGCCGCGCTCGTAACCGATTGGCCCTCATAAGGGTCGGATCAGGGTTCCACCACCGGTCGGACTGGTCCTTCGTCCGACACTCCCTTCTATCGGATCGCCACCAGACACCCCCAGCTCGGATATCCACAGACCGCTGCCTCAACGCAGTCCATCGGCATGAAACTTGATTGTGAAAACAAAGTTTGCACATAGAAAATCGAGTTGACATCTCTTGGTGTCCCTCGTAGAGTGCGCTCGTTCGATCGTGCAGTGAATTTCCCCTCCTGTGGAGTCGAGATCATGAGTTCTCTCTCGGATGAACATGTGAAAGCCGCGCTCGCGGCCGTCGAATCTCCTGAGATTGCTAATCGGGACAAGATTGATCTGTTGATCGAGGTCGCGATGGGACTCCAGCGGAAGCCCCGTTCCGTTCACGACCTCCATCACGCAGTCTCGCTGTATGATCGCGCGTTGACCCTCTCCGCGGAAGAAGAAGCCCTTCTCACGGCGCGGATTCAGGCGCGCAAGGGTACGGCGTTGAACGCGATCCCCTACGAGGGCGCAGAATTCGTCGAACAAGCGCGACAACTCTTTGAGTCGGCCTTAGCAGGATTTCAGCATGGCGGCTTGCTGGAAGAAATTGCCGAAGCTGAGATGAACCTGGGTCTGGCGTTGCACACACTTGCCTCGGCCGGGCGTGCCAGGATTGCCGATGCGATCGGAGCCTATTTGCGCGCGCTGCGGACCTTTACCCGTGAGGCTCATCCGACCGAGTATGCCATTCTGCACAACAACCTCGCCACCGCCTACCTGTCTCTCCCCATGACCGAACCGAGCGGGAAGATGCGTGAGGCGCTTGCGGTGCAATCCTTCGAAGAAGCCCTCACGGTCGTCACGCTCGTTGATCAGCCCGTCGAATACGCCATGCTGCAGAACAACCTTGGGAATGCGTTGCAGTATGCGTCAAGCAGCCACAGCGTGGAGAATAATCTGCGCGCCATTGTCGCCTATGATGAGGCGCTGAAGGTTCGAACCCCAGCGGATACGCCGATCGAATACGCGAACACCATCTCCAATAAGGCGAATGCCCTGCGCAACTTGCCCGATGAGCCGTCCCGGCCGGAGCAGGGGAATCGGCGAAATCTGGAGCAGGCCATTCGGTATCTCGAAGAAGCAAAGGAGTTGTTCGAGCGTTTCGGAGATACGAGCAAGGTGCGAGTGACCGGGGAGGTCCTCAACGAACTCAGGCAGGAGTTGGAAGCTCTCGTTGAGGCTGACATGCTGGCTTCTACGAATGACGGAGCCGCATGAATAGTCCGTGCCGTTCTATCCGCAGCGAGGAAGGAGAGGGACGGAAATGACAGGTTTGGCTCAAGGTGACTTAACGCTCCTCAGTGGAGCCATTCTGATGGGCTTGGCGCTGCTGTCAGGAGCGCTCGGTGGCGCCGTAGGCGGGATTCTTGTCGGGGGGAAAGTGTTGGGAAACGAGCTGGCTGCGATGATGGGGGCATTCTTCGGGCCCGTGGCATCGATACCCGGTGTGTTCGTGGGGCTGCTCATCCTGGCGTTGCTCATGTAGAGGAATGAAACCATGTTTGACATGTTCTGGAATTCCGTTCTGTTGTTCTTCAAGGGCAAATTGTTCCACGACCTTCCTAAAGTGATGATGTTGGCTGGAGTCGGCATGACGGTGGCCGCCGTGATCCTGATCGTGTTAGCCAAGTTGGGCGTGGCGTTATGGATAGCCGTCCTCGTCGCTGGTCTCTCTGCAGGGGCGCTCCAGCCGAGGCTCTTTCGTGACCTGAAGTATCGGTGAGTCCGATGGCGGAGTCGAACGCGATTCTCTCGACAGAACAGCCGACGCTGGCCTCTTTGCTGAAGAGCATCGAGAGTCTTGAGGCTATCGTGCAAGGATGGGATGAGTCACACCGGCTGACCGTTGAGGCCCTGCGGCAGGCTGTCGACGATCTGCACAAGGAAGCCTTTGCGCGGGTGATTCGCGGGATCAAGGCTGAGCCAGCTGCTCTGGAGGCGTTGAAACAGGTCGCCAGCGATGAAGTGGTCTATGCCGTCCTCCGCTATCTGGAACTGGTGAAACCGTCGCTCCATGAGCGAATTGAGCAAGCCCTGGGCTCTGTTCGTCCGCTGCTTCAAGGACACGGCGGAAACGTCGAGCTGGTTTCGGTAGCCCCCCCCGATACCGTCGAGATTCAACTGGTTGGCGCGTGCGACGGATGTCCTTCCTCAGGGCTCACGCTGACGGAGGGAATTGAGAAAGCCATCCGTGAGCATTGCCCGGAAATCCTCACAATCAAGAAGGTCAAAGGCAGCCTCCCCGCCTCCAATGGCCATGGAGCCGCGGTGTCGTTCATCAGCCCGTTTGCGTTGAGAAGCGACACGGGCTGGCACGCGGCCGTAACGCTGGAAGAGATTCCTGACGCCGGCATCAAGGTGCTGGAACTGAATGGGCAATCACTGCTGTTCAGTCGACAGGATCATCGCGTGACTTGCTTTGAGAACGCCTGTGCGCACATGGGAATGCCGCTCGACATGGGTGAAGTTGAACAAGGCGTGATTACCTGCCCCTACCACGGATTTCGCTATGACTTGTCCTCAGGAGAATGCCTGACGGCTCCTGAAGTGCAGCTGGTTCCCCGAGCGGTACGTGTCGTGGGATCGACCGTGGAAGTGAAACTGAAAGGCTAGAGGCGATGGCGCTCTCAGTCCATCTCGCACAGTCCGGGCAGCGCCCTGTTGCTGCCGGAGAACCGATCATTCCTCCGCCCTTGTGGGCACCGGTTGGCCCGATCATTGTGTTAGGGGAGAGTCGAGATGACCAAGGTTTTCCTCTTCCGGTCGTCCCATCGCCAAAAACCCTGTTCGGTCCACGAGGGTGCTGTCTTGTATCGAAGGATGGTCCGCTGTGGGTGGCTGACACCGGTCATCACCGTTTGCTGGGATGGCGGACCTGTCCAACCGCGAACGACGCGGAAGCCGACTGGGTCATCGGTCAACCCGATTTCCTTTCAGAGGGTCGCAACGCAAAACGTCTCCCTGGCCCCACAACCTTGAATGTGCCGACCGGGATTGTCGCCTACGGAACCGGATTAGCGGTGGCGGATGCGTGGAATCACCGGGTGCTGATCTGGCGACAACTTCCAACAACGAGTCATTGTCCTCCTGACCTTGTGCTGGGCCAGAAAAATTTCGAGGATGTAGAGATCAATCGTGGCTGTGCCGCTCCATCGGCAGAGACGCTCTATTGGCCTTACGGCGTGTGTTGTTGGGGAGACAGTTTGATTGTGGCGGATACCGGGAACCGCCGCGTGTTGATCTGGTTCACTCCACCGACCCAGAACGGTCAGGCTGCTGATCTCGTGCTGGGTCAAACAGACTTTGCCGGAAAAGATGAAAACGCCGGTGGTGCGCCGTCAGCAAGGAGCATGCGGTGGCCGCATGGCATCGCTCGCTGGGGCAACAAACTGTGCGTGGCTGACGCCGGCAATAATCGCGTCATGATCTGGAACACGTTGCCCTCAACCTGCGGCGCTGAAAGCGACTGGATTTTAGGACAGACCGATGTCGCGCAGGTCGATCACAACGGTGGACAGTACTGGCCGCATGCTGGTTCCCTGAACATGCCCTATGGTATCGCCTCGGCAGGGGATTGGCTCGTCGTGAGCGACACCGCCAACTCTCGGCTCCTCGGCTGGCATGTCCGTGATCTGGGAACCGGTGCGCGGGCGCGGGCTTTGGCAGGCCAGCGCTCGTTCGAGATGAAAGGTGACAATCAGTGGGGGTTTCCTACACCCGATACGATCTGTTGGCCCTACGGCGTGTCTGTTTGCGAAGGGATGTTGGCGATCGCTGACAGTGGCAACAATCGAGTGGTGATCCGGCCGATGTGCGTTGAGGAGTTGGAATGAGTCCGGTCGTGTCCTCCCATACGTCGGACCACGTGGCATTCTCGATTCGTGTGCACGGCCTTGTTCAAGGGGTCGGGTTCCGTCCGATGGTCTGGCGACTGGCACGACAGCATCAGATCCGAGGCTATGTCCTGAACGATGGAGAAGGCGTCAGGATTGTGGCGATTGGCCCACCGGACCGCATCCTGCACTTCATGACGACGCTGAAGGAGCAGCCGCCAATCCTCGCCCGGATCGATGAGATCATCTCTGAACCGGCTGCCATTGAGCACATTCCCCCGGATTTCACGATCCGGGAAAGCGGATCAGGAGACGTGTCAACCGGAGTCGTGCCGGACGCCGCGACCTGCCCTGACTGCGCACAGGAAATCCTCGACCCCTTCGCCCGGCGCTATCGGTATTCCTTTACCAACTGCACGCAGTGCGGGCCGCGACTGACGATTCAAGAACAGATTCCCTACGATCGCTCGGGCACGACCATGAATCGGTTTCGGATGTGCCCTGCCTGTGCGGCGGAATACGAGGATCCCGCCGACCGCCGGTTTCACGCGCAGCCGATTGCCTGCCACACATGCGGGCCGAGGGCCTGGTTGGAACGGGCCGATGGGAAGCCCATCGCGGTCGACGCGTTGTCGATGATGGATGCGGTTGACGCGGCCTGTACGCTTCTTCAGCGGGGGCACCTTGTGGCGATCAAGGGACTGGGCGGCATCCAGCTCGCCTGCGACGCCACCCAGGAAGACAGCGTGTCTCGACTTCGTCGATTGAAAGGTCGAGAAGGCAAACCCTTTGCGCTGATGGCCCGCGATCTTCAGGTTATCGCGCGATATGCGGGCATTGATGAACAGGAGCGCGCGCTGCTCGAGAGCCCGGCGGCGCCGATCGTGATCCTGAAATGTCGGCCCGATGCCGAGGTGGCGGCGAGCGTGGCACCGGGCGTGCGTACGTTGGGGTTCATGTTGCCCAATACTCCATTGCATCACCTTCTGCTGAGAAGAATGAATCGCCCGATCGTCCTGACGAGCGGGAATCGGGCCGATGAGCCTCAATGGATCGACAATGATTTAGCCAAGGCACAATTGGGCGCCATCGCGGAGTATTTTCTCCTCCATGATCGTCCCATCGCGCAACGGGTCGATGACTCTGTCACCAAAGTCATCGCGGGGGTTCCCCGTGTCCTCCGTCGTAGCCGCGGCTATGCCCCGGCGCCGATTCTGTTCCCAAAAGGATTTGATCAGGCCCCGCGCATCCTCGCGATGGGGGGCGAATTGAAGAACACCTTCTGTCTCTTCAGTGACAATCGTGCCATCCTCTCCCACCACATCGGAGACCTCGAGGATGCTTTGACGCTCGCCGATTATCGGAGAGCACTGCGGCAGTATGGAGACTTGTTCGCGCACACTCCGGATCTGATCGGAGTCGATTGCCATCCTGAGTACCTCTCAAGCAAAGTCGGGAAAGCCCTGGCTGCCGATCGATCGTTGCCGGTCTGCGAAGTCCAACATCATCATGCGCATGTCGCTGCCTGTATGGTCGAGAACGGAATTCCGATCGATCATCCAGCTGTATTAGGAATTGCGCTGGATGGCTTGGGATATGGGGATGAGGGACAGCTCTGGGGCGGCGAGTTCATGCTGGCTGACTATAGAACGGCCGTCCGGGTTGGAACCTTCAAGCCCGTGCGAATGCTCGGTGGAGAGCAAGCGGTCAAGGAGCCCTGGCGAAACACCTATGCGCATCTCATGGCGGAACTCGGGTGGGTTCGATTCGCCATGAACTATGCCGAACTAGACCTCTACCACTTTTTGGCCAAGAAACCGCGTGGCGTTCTGGACTCCATGCTGGCTCGCGGAATCAACAGCCCTGCGGCCAGTTCCTGTGGCCGTCTCTTCGATGCGGTGGCGGCGGCCATGGGATTGTGCCGCGACCACGCGAGTTACGAAGGGCAGGCAGCCATTGAATTGGAACAGGTGGTTAATCAGGCGACTTTGGAAGAGGAAGACGACGCCCTGGCCTATCCGTTCACGATCCCCTACCTCGACGAGGCGAAGCTGCCCTACATCGAACCGCTGGCCATGTGGCAAGCCCTGCTCGGCGACTTGATCCTGCACACGCCGCGTTCAGTCATGGCTGCCCGGTTTCATAAGGGACTGGCGTTGGCGATCTGCGCCGTGGTGGGCAAGGTCACCAGAGTCGACGAAGGGGAGCGGACGATTCGCCACGTCGTGTTATCCGGCGGAGTATTTCAGAACCAGGCGCTGTGTGAACTCGTGACAGCCAAATTGCAAGGGATGGGATTCGCGGTGCTCGCACATCGGCACGTTCCGTCAAACGACGGAGGGCTGTCGCTGGGCCAAGCTGCCATCGCCGCCGCGAGAGCGTTATCACACAATCGGTGAGGTTGCCATGTGTCTCGGAATTCCCGGGCAGATTGTTGAAATCAATAACGAGCAGCAAAAACTCGCAGTGGTCGATGTCGGAGGCGTCAGACGAACGGTGAATATCGCCTGTATCGTGGACGATCAACATCCGCCAGAGTCCTGCATCGGAGATTGGGTCCTGGTCCATGTGGGCTTTGCGATGAGCCGGGTTGATCCGGAGGAGGCTCAGCGGACCATCGAACTCTTGAGCCAGCTGGGAGAAGTGCAGGCCGAGGTTCAAGCCATGCGCGCCTCCGGACAGTCTTGAGGGAACCATGTCGTCAAAACGAGTTCTGGACAACCTTTATCCATTCTTACAAGAGCAAACGCCGTCGTCCGCCCGCCTCGACACGGAATTGCTGGAGTCAGTCCGGCTGAAGGCCGAAGACAGTCTTGCGGTGAAGCGGGCATTCTTCACGGCACACGGAGTCCAAGTGATCGAGGCGGCCCATGCGATTGCGAACGTCTATCGCCGGAATGGGCGGTTGTTGACGATGGGCAACGGTGGATCGAGCTGCGATGCCTGCCACATTGCCGTCGAGTTCCAGCATCCCATCACAGCCGGGCGGCCCGCTCTTCCAGCGATCAGTCTAGATGCCGATGTTGCCATGTTGACCGCTGTTGGCAACGACGTCGGGTTCGAACATGTCTTTGTCCGGCAAGTAATCGCCCAGGCGCGGGCTGGCGATGGATTGATCGGGGTCAGCACCAGCGGCAACTCGTCGAATCTCCTGCGAGCGTTTGAAAAGGCCAAAGATTTGGGACTCACGACCATCGGGTTAGCGGGAGGCAATGGAGGCCTCATGGCGCAGTCAGCGGCCATCAACCACTGTTTAGTTGTCGAAACCGACAGCATCCACCGCGTGCAGGAGTGTCATGTCGCCATCTATCATATCCTGTGGGATCTGGTGCACACCCTTCTGGCTGACGACCGGGGTATGGGGCAACCGCGGAGTGGATCATGAAATTTATTGATGAGTTTCGCGACCCCCTCAAGGCCCAATCGTTGATTCGGGAAATTCGCGACCTGGTCGGACAGATCGAACTCTGCAAGAGACGGCCCATAGGAATTATGGAAGTGTGCGGAGGGCATACCCACACGATTTTCCGCTACGGCGTCAACAAGATGCTGCCGGACGAAGTGGAATTCATTCACGGGCCGGGCTGTCCTGTGTGCGTCCTGCCTCGGGGACGTGTCGATGACTGTGTGGCGCTGGCACAACGCCCAGACGTCATCATGACCACCTTTGGGGACGCGATGCGGGTGACCGGATCGAAAAAGAGTTTGCTGCAAGCCAAGGCAGAGGGCGCGGATGTTCGGATGGTGTATTCGCCGTTGGATGCGCTGAAGCTGGCCAAGGCCCATCCCGATCGCGAGGTGGTATTCCTGGCCCTGGGATTCGAGACCACGATGCCGAGCACCGCGTTTACAGTGCTGCAAGCACAACGGGAAGGCATCTCCAATTTCTCCCTGTTCTGTAACCACATTACGATCATTCCCACCATCAAAGCCGTGCTCGATTCGCCCGATCTTCAAGTCGATGCGTTCCTGGGACCCGGCCATGTCAGCATGGTCATTGGCACGGAACCATACCGCTTCATTGCCGAGCGGTATCGGAAACCGATTGTCATCGCCGGCTTTGAGCCGTTGGACATTCTCCAGTCGGTGTGGATGGTGCTCAAGCAGATGGCCGACGGCCGGTGCGAGGTCGAAAACCAATATCGCCGCGTGGTTCCCGATGTGGGGAACGCGCAGGCGCTTGAGGCGATTCAAACCGTGTTCGAATTGCGGGAGTTTTTTGAGTGGCGCGGCTTGGGCTCGATCGACTATTCCGGCGTGCGAATGAAGGCGCCGTTTGCCGGATACGATGCGGAACGTAAGTTCGAGATGCCGAATATCAAAATCGCCGATCCGACCTCGTGCCAATGCGGCGAAGTATTAAAGGGAGTCATCAAGCCGCCGCAATGCAAAGTCTTCGGGACGTCCTGTACGCCGGAGAATCCGCTCGGCGCCTTGATGGTCTCAACCGAAGGAGCCTGTGCCGCCTATTACAACTATGGGTGGATTGATCGAGAGAGTATCAAGCCAGCCAAGGTCTCCGCATGAGGCTCACAAGGAGGAGCCAGCGGCCATGACGCCTCCGATGTTGGATCGCCAATCCGCGGACATTTCGACCGCGCAAACCGCGAACGGTTGGCTGGCTCGAATGCGCGAGAAGCGGATTACCCTCGCCCATGGGAGCGGGGGCAAGGCCATGCGAGAACTTGTCGAGCAGCTGTTTGTGACGGAGTTCAACAATCCGTTGTTGGCCGCGCTGGAAGATCAGGCGGTCGTCCCATTGGATGAATTGCAGCAGCAGGGAACAAGGCTGGCGTTCACCACGGACAGTTATGTCGTGAATCCCTTGTTCTTCCCAGGTGGCAGCATCGGTGAACTCGCCGTGCACGGCACTATCAACGATTTGGCGATGAGCGGGGCACGCCCCTTGTTTCTCTCCTGCGGGATGATTCTCGAAGAAGGGCTTTCGATCGACACGCTCGGTGAAGTGGTGAGCCGAATGAAGCACGCTGCGCGTGAAGCCGGGGTGGTCATTGTGACGGGCGATACGAAAGTGGTTGAACGGGGAGCCGCCGATAAGCTCTTCGTGAACACGGCCGGCATTGGTGTAATCAGACACGATGTCGCCATCTCCGCAACCCGCGCGCGTCCAGGGGACGTGGTAATTACGAACGGATACATTGGCGATCATGGAATCGCCATTCTCTTGGCTCGGAACGAGCTTGCCCTGGAGTCATCGGTGGAGAGCGACACGCAGCCCCTCCACGAACTGGTGCAAGAGATGGTGAGAGTCTGCCCGGATATCCATTGTCTGAGGGACGCCACGCGGGGCGGCATTGCAACCGTCCTGAACGAATTCGCTGCGTCGTCTAACGTCGGCATTCATCTGTCGGAGGCGGCGATCCCCGTCCACGAAACGGTGCGAGGCGCCTGCGAAATCCTTGGGTTGGATCCTCTGTATCTGGCCAACGAGGGAAAGTTGGTCGCGATCGTCCCGCGGGAACAGGCCGATCCCATCGTGGAAGCGATGCGCACTCATCCGGCTGGTCGGGACAGCGCGATTATCGGAGAAGTGAAAGAAACCCCGAATGGCGCGGTCGTCATGGCGACGGCCTTTGGCGGGACGCGCGTGGTGGATACGCTCATTGGCGATCAGTTGCCGCGGATTTGCTAACTAAGGAAACCGCCCATGCTCACTGGTGAGGTCCGATCGCTCGACATCCTTGATGACGGGCAACTCCAACGGCTGGACTACGACGGCTTGCTTCGGTTTCATCGAGGGGATGCGACATGGGGTGCCGCGGTCGCGTTTCGCGCCTTACAACGGGCTGGACGACACTTTTCGCACCCCACACTGTGGGAGCGCCGAGAGCTGACGGTGACCAGTGCCCACCCTGGCCCGGGCGTGAGGGACGCAGTGGAGTATGTCACCGGATGTGTCAGTCGTGGTCGATACTATCTGACTCAACCAGAACAAGCTGGACAATGCCACAACGGGATGCAGTTCGCTTGGTGGATCTCCAAAAGGTTGAAAACGGTGTCTGTCCAGCTGCGTGAAGGGTTTGTGCCGGAGGACTTCTTTATCCTCGTTGATCGGATCGATACCTCAATGGAACGCGCGAGCGATCGAGGCCAGTTTGAGCACATGAAAGCGCAGCTGACGGATCAGGTATGGCGGGAACCACTCGATACGCTCTTCCGCGTCACTGACACGATGCAGCCGACAGGAGCCACCGTTCTCGCATGCACGAATTGAGCATTACCCGGAACATCGTCGCGATCGTCAATGAGCGGGCGCGTGGGGCGAAAGTCACGCAAGTCACGCTGGAGATTGGACAATTGAGCCCCGTGATACCCGATGCCATCCGATTTTGTTTCGATGTGGTCGCCAAAGGAACACTCTTGGAAGGGGCGCAACTCGAAGTCATCGAGGTGCCGGGGCACGGTCAATGTCGCGATTGCGGACGCGACGTGGAACTGCGCCATCTGGTAGCCCGTTGCTCCTGCGGTTCCTCAAATCTGGTACGACTGTCCGGTGAAGAACTAAACATCAAACAAATGGTGACAGCCTAATGTGTACCACATGCGGGTGTTCGGATGATGCCGCGCCGCGGCTGACCGATGTAATGACGGGGCAGACAATCAAGCTTCGATCTGACGCAGGGAGTCATGGACACGACCACGATCATGACCATCATCACGATCGTCATGGAGACCATGTGCACGTGGACGGACAAACCATCGTGCTCCAGGAAGCGGTGCTCGCGAAGAACGATCGCCTGGCTGAACGCAACCGCGGCTGGTTGCAGGGACGGCACGTCGTGGCACTGAATCTGGTCAGTTCGCCCGGTTCCGGGAAAACGACGTTATTGGAGCAGACGATCCGCGCGTTGAGACACGAACTGCCTATCCAGGTCATCGAAGGCGATCAGGCGACCGTGAACGATGCAGAACGAATCCGGAGCACCGGCTGTCGAGTCGTGCAAATCAACACCGGGGCCGGTTGTCATCTCGAAGCGGACATGGTGGCCCGGGGATTAGAGCAGTTGGCTCCGGCGCCGTATTCCATCGTGATGATCGAGAACGTCGGAAACCTGGTGTGTCCTGCACTCTTCGATCTGGGGGAGCAGGCAAAGGTGGTCGTGCTCTCTGTGACAGAAGGGGAGGACAAGCCGCTGAAGTATCCCCATATGTTCCGGGCTGCAGACGTGATGCTGTTGAACAAGATCGATCTTCTGCCGCATCTCTCATTTGATATCACGCGCTGCGTCGAGTACGCGAAGTCGGTCAATCCCCATCTGGAAGTCTTTCTGGTATCCGCGATCTCAGGAGAGGGCATGCAGAGCTGGTATGACTGGCTTCGCGCGCAAGTACAAGCGCTGGAAGGGGCACCTGCATGCTGACGCTCTTGGGCCTCGGCTTTCTGTTAGGGTTGCGCCATGCGTTCGAAGCGGATCATGCGGCGGCAGTCGCAGCCTTGGCGAGTCGCAGTCATTCGGTCGGTGAAACGGTCAGACAGGGGATCGCCTGGGGCATTGGGCATGCCCTGACGCTCTTTCTCTTCTGTTCAGTCGTGCTGTCCCTGAACAGCATGGTTCCCGAGCGCGTGGCCTTGGCATTGGAGATGGCCGTCGGTGTGATGCTGATTGGATTGGGTCTTGATGTGTGGCGGAGGATCAGGCGGGATCGGATCCACATTCATATCCATGAACATGAAGCAGGGAAGTCCCATATACACATCCACGCGCATCGGAACGAATCGGATCGTGTCCAACATCAGCGCGCGCATCACATTCCGTACCGTGCATTACTCGTCGGCGTGACGCACGGGATGGCAGGCTCAGCGGCTCTTATTCTCCTCACGCTCCATGCCGCCACATCCATTGCGCTCGCCTGGACCTACATCATTCTTTTTGGTCTCGGCTCGATTCTTGGCATGGCCACGCTGTCTCTGGCTATTGCGATTCCACTCCGTCGATCAGCGCAATCCTTCGCATGGGCGTATGACGGAATTCAGATTGCCATCGGAGGCATCAGCGTATTTCTCGGAGCCAGCATGCTGTACACCCAGGGGTCGGAATTCCTAGGCTGATGGAGACGAAGGATTCCATCTCATGGATAGCTTCCTGCCTGACCATGTTCACCTGAGGATTCACGCCTACGCCTGGCTTTGCTCATTGTTGTTCCATCTCGCTGTCCTCAGTGCTTCTGCCGAGTTCATCAGGCGCATCACGCTCATTCCTGTAGCCGACCCGTTTCACTGGGAGGTGGCGCTCGTCAGCCTTTCTGCCAGAGCGACCGACAGTATTCCGGTGGATAGTCCGAGTGCAGCCGAAAGCCAGCCGGATCTCCTCTCTGCTTCGAATTCATTGTCCCATACTCCAACGGACCAAGGCATGCCGGACGTAACAGTTTCAGAGGTGACTAAGTCAGCACAATCACAGCTGACGGCAACATCGGAAAGAATTCAACCGATTCTCGTACAGGAGCAACTCGCGGGCCCCAGTCCGTCCATAACACAAGAAAGCAAACCTATCCCAGTAACGGCCGAAAAGGCTCTCCCGCTACAGAGGAGGGAGCAGTTGATGGAGTGGGAGGAAAACGCATATTCTCTTCCTGAGCAGCCTGCTCTGCCGGCAAGCCAGGCTAATGAGGAACGTCCTAAGGCCGTCGAGCAGGCGACGCTTGTGAGTGCATCGTCATCACCTCCGATCGTTTCTGCTACTCCCTCCCCGGTCAGAGAGGAAATGACGGAGCAAGCACCTCGGGAATCCTCGACAAGTGCGGAACCAATCCAACATTATGGTCATCAGCCGCAAGAGCCGGCTGGAGCTGAAATAGCTTCCGGACGAGCCATAACCAACCAACCAACTGGCCTCTTTGCCTGCTCAGGTCCAGGATCTATCTTCGGGAACGCCCACCGCTCGACCGGTCGCACGCGACTATGGGTGGTTGCAGAGCACTCTGTTCAAGAGACTTGAACAGCTTAAGCGTCAGTCGCGCCCCCTTCTGGATGTTTCGGGAGGAAAGAAAGTATTGCTGCGAGTGGTCATTCTTGAAGGCGGTGATCTTGGTGAGCTGAAAATAGAACGAAGTTCCGGAGAGGATCGTCTCGATCAGGAGGCTCTGCGCCTGGTGCAGCTGGCCTTTCCCATTCCGTTAGACTACGCCTTGAGTCGACCCCAAGTGGTTGTCCGTATCCCTATCAGCTATAGCCTCTCGTCGGACTGAGATGAGCGATTGGCGCCTGGTGGATGCGAGACTACAGATAAAGATGCGAGAGGTTGCGCGAGTTGTAATGTGCTATAGTGAGCCAGAGAGTAGTTGGTCACTCCCAGATTTTGGTAACCGTTGTGGGCGTATCGTTTCGGTCCTGACAAGAAAGGGGAAATACCATGAAGGGTTCGCATCAACATAAGCATGAGCACAGTCACTCTCATACCCACGGGTCATCACTCAGTCACTCCCACAAGCATGTTCATCTGCATGCCCATGACCATTCCCATGGAAAAGCGGAAGATCATGACCATGACCATCATGGTGACCATGGCGCCCACGATCACCATCATTCATGATCTAACGTAGGATCCTGGTTCCAGTTGCTTGCCTATCAGTCATCCATTGTTCGTATAGCCAGCTGATTGAGCGTTAGAGCCCTCTGCCTGACTTCCGATTGAAAGTGGTGGCAAATCTCCAAGACTGGTCTGGTCACATACCAAATCCCATGCGAAGTTCCCGAGCCATTGCGAAGTGTTCACCAGATGTTCACCAGGAGGCCGGAACTGGTCGGTTTGGACGGGACAAGGTCTGATGTTGCTAGACGGGGAAGCGTACTGGGCGCCGCGAGATACTATTGAGGAACGTGGCATTTTGCACGTGAAGGGGAGAAGCGAGAGGCCTCTTATGAGTCCGCTGCTCTACCAACTGAGCTACACCGCCACGTCATTGATTTCTAAGGGGCTTTGGTCTTGTCAGCCGAGCGCTCCGACCCAGAACTGTTCACCAACTGTTCACCGTGACCGTGCTTCCGGTCGTGGTGTTCCTGGAGCCTGCGCCCGGCTTCAATGAGGTCAGATCTCTTCACGATGTGGTACCGACGGTAGACGGAATCGGTCTTGTGACCACTGATTGCCATCGCGACCTTTCTTGGCACCCCGGCATCCTCCATGTTACTGACTGCTGTTCGACGGAAGTCGTGGATTAACGCCCCACGATAGCGCCGGTTTCCAACAAAACGCCCCTTAGGATTTTCAAATCGCCCGAGTCCAGCTTTGACGCAGGCGGTTCGCCATGAACTCTTGATGGAAGCCAGTTTTTTCCCGCTAAGGTGACAGACCCACCGGCAATCCGGATACAGGTCCGAAGTGTGCTTATACCATGCGGCGAGGACATCGTAAAGGTCCCCGCCCATCACAGCGACTCGTTCTTCTTCCGTCTTCGTAGTCTCTGACGCAAGCCGGATCTCGACGTTCCGCTTCTGATGATCGAAGTATACCTGAGGCCATTCGAGATTCATGGTCTCACCTTCGCGCGTCCCCAGCCAATACTCAATCGTGACCGGGATGCGAGCGTGCGGCGGCAGCAAGGCTCTAACCTTCACAAATTCCTGCCACGAGCGGTAACCAGAGCGCGGGGGTGACTCTTTCAATTTGGTCCACTGTGGGACCGAGGTCACGAGCGGCGGCTTCCCCGCAAGCCCCAAGCGGTACGCGCGAAGCAAGAAGGACATCCGTCTATTGACACGCGCCGGACTCAATCCGTTCTCGCGCCACTCGGTTGCCCAATTGCGAAGGTCCGTTGCGCTCACTGTCTCGGCGAGCATATTCCCCGCGAAAGCGCTCCAGAAGGCATGAAGCTGTTCTGCATTCTTGAGGGACTTGTAGCTATTTGCCTTGTAATCAGAAACGACGAGCTGGGTCAGCTCTCTGACCTTGGTCTCCATTTGCTGCGGCCAGCCAAAGAGGCCCCCATAGTAGCGTTCGTGCAATGTCTGGAGCACACGGCCTGCTGTCTCCCGCGTGCCATGAATGACCTTGCGGATATTGGGCCGGCCACGGCCCTGGTGCCACTTAATAAGATACCGCTTCTCCCCGATGCGTGTGACCGTGCCGCCTCCCGATCTTTTCCCCATGGATCCCCTTCAACTGATTTAGCTCGATCAGCTAGCCTTGGAATCAACTTGTCTTGGAACAGAACGTACTTTCTTGGCGCTGGCCGTTAACGGCGGCGGTGAATCATAGGTCCTTCGCTGGCGCTCTTCCCACTGCGCGACATCGCTCGGATGGATGCGCCACCGAGGACGGCGCCCTTTCCCTAGTCTGATTCCAGGTATCCCGTCGGGTTGACCGAGCACGTCGCTGTACAGGTAGTCCGGAGTGACCCGCAGGCGTTGCGCCAGTTGCTGTACGGTCATGTACTGGTCTGCGGCCTGCTGGGCATTCGCACTGGTCGTGGTGAGTGCTTCCCCTCGAAGTGATCGCATTTTCATATGACCTCTAACCTTTAGAGAGCCTGGAACGGAGTGTGTCAGTAGCTCCCCGGTAGTCGTTATGCCCGTAACAGTAGACCTCTAGAGAGCCCACGCAGGAGCTGGTGCCCTTGTCCCGGACCATCGAGCAAGCGTGGGGCCCCATGCAAGTTTTACTGGTAGAGAATGGTCCTTTTCAGATGTATCGCAGGCAGCGAAGGGGGTAGCCCCCGCCTATCGATGTGACAGGACCTTTCTTTGAGTATTACTGGATGGGCAGAATGGGGTGGGGCCAGTGTTGGAGAGGAGTGGTGTTGCCTTCACTGATACCGATCGCCACTTAAGACAGACACGACGACGATCAGAGGAGGCCTGGGGCGACATGCTGCGGGAGGACTAATCGATGGCGGCCCAGTCGTACCGAAGAAGTTCTTCCTCGCTTTTCTTCTCCTTGCACAGAGCCCGGAGGGCCAACACCGGCCGGCGAGCCCAGACGTGAAGCGTCATCCTGGTGTAGCCGTTTTGACCCTTGATGCTTTGAAAGTGAACGACATACAGCCGCTGGCCTTGCTGATTGAGCCAGCCGGCCCGCCGGTATGAAGTCCACCCCCATGAGACTGTGTTTGGTGACGGAGCCAGACCGCGCATCATCGCCTCCATAGTTATTAGCGGACTGGCATGATCACGTGCTTCCAGCGATTATGGCTGTCAGGGCTCACGATGAGGCAGGGACTGACCGGTTCCTTCATATGCAGTTGAAGGCGCTTGCCTGGGCATGTCCGGAGCGCATCCAGCAGGTAGCGGGCGTTGAAGCCGGTTTTGAATTCCTTGCCGGCGACGACCGCCGGGATACTTTCCGTTCCTTCCCCCACGTCTGCACTCTGGGCGTGGATGGTGAGCGTGTCAGGTGTCAGAGCCAGACGCACGGCTTGAGTTTGGTCGCGAGAAATCACGGCCACACGATGGAGCGCCTCTTCGAAGATCTCACGGTCGATCTCCATACGCGCGCCGTTCAGGACGGGGATGACCTGCTGGTAATTGGGATAAGTCCCTTCGATGAGCCGGCTCGTCAGGATGACGTTCTTGACGGTCACGCAAAAGAGCTCCTTGGAAATAGCGATGGGAACATCCAACGTATCTTCCTGAGCGAGCAATGCGGCCAGCAACTGAGCAGCTTTCTTGGGAATAAGGGCGATGAGCGGCTGGGGTGCCGAGGTGGTCCAGGTGCCGGCATCTGATTCAGCGATGACCAAGCGGTGCCCGTCCGTTCCGACGAGTTCGATCGCGGGTGATTCCTGCGTAGGCTGTGTACTGATGGTGATGAGCACGGACTGCAGGACGAACCGCTGGTCCTGATCGGGAACAGCCGGGAGAACTTGTTGCAGACAGGTGAGGAGAGCGGTGCTGGGGATGCTGAACTGAGCAGGCTCGTCAAAGGCAGGGAGCTGTGGATAGTCGTCTGCGGACATGCCATGGAGCGTGAAGCGGCTGTTTCCCGACACGAGCTTGATCACGTGTTTCTCATCAGCCTGCCAGGTGATGGGATGCTCGGGACCGAGTTCCTTGATCACATCGCAGAGGGCACGGGCGTTGACGGTGACGCGCCCGGGTTTCTGCACGGTGACGTCATAGGAGCCTTGGAACCCGGTTTCGATGTCAGTGCCCAGGACCGTGAGGCCCGTGGGCGTGGCCTCCAGGAGGGCATTGGCGAGGATCGGGAGGGTGGATCTGTTCGAGGTGAGGCTCAGCAGATTCCGGATGGCGCTCAGCAGGATGCTGCGGGTGCACGTGAATTTCATAACAACCTCCACAGAGTCTGAGAAGACGTGAGTGATGTCCTGGAATGACCAGCCAAAGAACTCGAGAGGTCAGGCGGCAGGTTGATCAGCATCATCCTGTGAGGCAGCCTGCAGGGCCTTTCGGACAAGCCCGCCACTGGTCACGAGATCCATGAACCAGAACTGGTCCACCTTGCGGAGTGGGAAGGCGAGGGGATGTTCGGTGATGAACCGGAGCAGATCCGAATCGGTCACGTACCAGGCGTCGTGGGCGCGCTCGGTTCCCCGTCGTCGGATGTGAAGCTTCTCCTCGCGCACCCATCCTTCGATCACTCGGTGATCGCAGCCGAAACACAGCTCCAACTCGCGCAGCGTATAGCCTTCTCGGTACCGCAGGCTCAGCTGCATGTGGCGGCATTTCATTTTCACGGATGTGACGGATCGTTGCAGTTTCCTGGCAAGCCAGGGGAGGAGGCGGCTGCCCACGTGCTCGAGGAGAAATGCTTCCTCTTCCTTGGTCCAAGTCTTCGGATCCCTGTGATAGGTGAGTCCGAGCTCGGCGGCGCGGCGCTTGATCACCCATGTGGGCCATCCAAGCATAGCGGCGATGTCAGCCGCGCGTCCTTTCCTGGTGCCATCGTACCGAGTACGGAGCAGCTGATCTCGGTCTGCTGTCCACTCGTATTTCTTTCTGATCTGCCCTCGCTGTTTCCAGCGACAGCACGGACCGTACTGGGCCGCCGCCGTGCCCAGGAACGGTTTGCGGCAGTCCTTGCAGGATCGCTCTGATTTCTCGGCTCGCTTGGCCCTGCGGCGAGCCGGCGTGTGCGGCTGGAGATCTTGGCTGGTGGATGGCTCGTGACTGGATGTCATGGTGTCTCGGGTGCGACCTCTCCGTGATGATCGACGCAATTGACGATGACGTGCTGGCCGTAGGTGGGGCCTTCCGTGATGTCCCAGGCCTGGATCTGGGGGACGAACATCTCGATGACCCGTGTCACCGTCCGAGTCTCGTGTCTCTTTGGCGTGTCGAAGTATTCCTCCTCGGGCGGCAGTTGTTTCGTGGTCTTGTCGGTGAAGCCTTTAATGATCCAGCGAGTGGACCCGGTCGCGATCGTCTGGTTGTTCAACATGCCTGCCGCGATCATTCTCGCGAGATGCCCTTTCCTGAGCGGCATGAGGGGAGTACAGGGCCCTGTGACGGGCAAGTCGAGCGCATCGTGGATGCGAGGATCTCGCCAGATTCCATGTGCGGCGGCCTCGGCGAGCTGGTCTTCGGGCGAGACCCAGTGGCTGCGAAACTCGATCGATTCTGGAATCAGTTGGGGTGCGATGGCATAGACCGGGGTAAGGCGGCCCTCGAAGGATTGGTAGTCAATCTCCTCCTGCGCGAGAGCATCGATGCGTCTGCGATCGCGCAAGGGCGAGGTGCTTTTCACCCCGAGGATGACGACCTGGCGGAAGGCGAGGTACTCCGGATGAGGGAACCTGAAGAACGCAACCTGTCGATAGTGGGTGGCGAGATAGCGGCGCAGTTCCTTCGTCAACCGCGGCTCGGGGATGATGAACACGAGAATGCCTCCCGGTTGCAAGGCGGGGGTGAGCAGGCGGAGCCACGCGGGTTCGCTGCGCTGGCGTTTTCCCAAATCATCATACGGAGGATTGAGGAACACGAGGGACATGCTCTGCTTCTGGATGGTGGTGGCGAAGGCGTCGGAGCGGAGCGTCTCGTTGAGGATGGTCTTCGACTCCCGGAATCGGTCTCTGTCGAGCTCGATCCCGAAACTGACCAGTCTCAGCGATTGGGCCAAGGCGCGTGCTGGTTCTCCGAGCCCGCAACATGGATCACAGAGCCGGCCGGAATGGCCGGAGGGGTTCTGAATTAGCTCGGCGATGGCGCGGGTGACCGGTTCCGGCGTCGGATAGAATCCCGCTTTTGCTCTGGCGATCGTTCTCATGGTCCGTGGCTCTCGTGTGAATGGTGGAAGATGGCTCCCCCGGCTCGGCTCAGGCTGGAACTGGTAACGCGCGGGCTTGCAGCTGGGTCGTGATGAAGTCCTGCACGACGCGACGCGGAGGATGGACCTCCCAGACATGCAGCCTGTGCCCGATCAGGGGGATGATCCATTCGGCCTCCAGCCCGAATTCCCAGAGGGCCTCCGCCCAGGCAGCGAGAACCGGGAATGGCAGCAGCCGGTCGAGCAGCGGGATGAAGCCGGACGGAGTCGTGGGGGCGGTGCCGTGAGGGCTGATCAGATACGCGGGCTGGTTGGGCTCGATCCCATAGGCCGTGGCGGTCTTGGGGATCCAGAGGGAGGAGATGAGTCCTGAGGGGAGCCGCCGGTGATAGGACTGGATCTCCAGGTCGGAGGGCGTCGGCCAGGAGAGGAGTCCGACACCCTCGATGTTGACCTGATGGCCGAGGCTCATGTTGGCACGGATCGTTCGCATGCTCGACTCTCGCGCGATGAGCGAGAGCACTCGCAGGGAGAGGGCGGGCTGCTGGTCCTCGTAGGCATAGGATTCGATCAGGGCGTCGAAGCCATTGACGCGGAGCATCTTCGGGTCATCATCCATCGGGTGTGACCGGTCGTGTGTCATGCGGGCCTCCGGATGCATGGCAAGGTAGGATGGGTCAGACGGCGAAGAGACCGAGTTGCTGCGAGAGCTCTGGGAGCACCACGGGAGCCGGCTCGGCTGTCGGAATCGTGAAAGCTTGGTCTCCTGCCGCGGAGGCGGCCAGGAGATGTACTGGGGGCTGAGGTGACGACTCGCCAATGACTTCCCGCTGGTCCTTGTAGGCGCGCGCGAGGTCGCGGAAGGCTTGTTCCGCGCTCAGGAGCTGAGGATTCTGGTCGAGAATGAATCTGATCAGGCCAATGGTGATGTCGTCCTCTTGATTGAAGGCCGCCATCGCGTGACTGGTAATGTCTCCCTCGGTGTAGAGGCTGGCCTTGATCCCGCTGGCGATGAGGGACCAGGCCTGTTCCTGGGCCGTGCCGGCATAGATGAGCGGTCGCACGTCGACCGGGTGCTGTTGTCCCGGCCGCCAGGAACGGCGCGCGGCTTGCCGGACGGTCAGGATGTTGTAGTCTGACTCGAAGAATCGCAGGCTGGGAAAATCCAGGAGATCGAGGCCGGTCTGCACCAGCCGAGGATTGCAGATCAGCACATCAAGGCCGGCCTTCACCCGGTCCTCAATCCATTCCTCACGGCGTTCGGCTTGGACCGAAGCCGTGAGCACGGCCGTGCGAAACCCTGCTTGCTTCAGAATCTGATGCAGGCGGAGCGTGATGTCGCGGGTCCCCGTATGGGTGCAGTACACGAGGACCCGGCGATGCCGGTTCACGTTGTCTTCGATGTGTTGCAGGAGCAGGCGTTCTTTCGGATATCGGATCGGCTCAGGTAACGGCGGAAGGGTGAACTTGACCTCTCCAAACTTGTTGGTGATTCGTTCCTCCGTTGTACAACGGTCCGGGTAGGCCACCAGTGCCTGAACGACCGTTGACAGCAGGTGCCCGTCGCGGGATTTCCTGGCCTCCCGGATCAGCGGTTTGGCCGCTTTGAAGAGTTGCTCGTACTGGGCCTTGAGTGGGCCTTCGAGTTCGCACGTGTCGACACGTTCCTCATAGGGAGGGAGCGCGAGATCCAGGTCTTCCATCCGGAGGAAGCAGGCCTTGTCGACCAGGTGCGGGATCAGCCGGGGCGAGATCCCCGGCCGTTCCACGACGGTCACGTAGACTTTCCGTTTCGACTGGGTTCCGTGCTCGACCACCTGGTCGGCATCGATGCACGTGGTGCGGGTCTCGCGGATGCCGTAGACATCGACCCAACGGGATTCATCATGGAAACTGTACGACGACTTGAGGCCGGGAATGAGGCGCCAGAGGAGGTAGAAGACCGACGTGCTGCGTCCGTTCGAAAGCGTACCCGTCAATCCAATGACCCGGTCCGTGACGTTCATGAGATTCGCAAAGGCGATACCTTGCGCCGTGGCCTTGCCCTTCAGCTCGTGGATCTCATCAACCACGAACGTATCGAACAAGGTCGGGTGCTGCTTGCAGATGTAATCGGCCAAGGCGTACCGGCGTGGCCCGTTCGGATCAAAGTCGTACAGGGGAGAGCCACAGGCGCGGCATTTCGATTTCGCCGGCAAGGTCTCCGGGGTGAGGGGTGTCTCGTCAGCGTCCCGAACCTGGTCCCCACAGTGGGGACAGCAAAAGAGGTCAACCGATCCGTGCTCACCCTTCCAGCGTCGGTGGACCAGGGCTGGTTTCGTGGCGTACGACAGCTTGGCCTTTTCACGGGAGATGATCGCAAAGAGGGGGAGATGATTGGGCAGCGGGGTCCGAGCGATGCGATCGATGCTGCTGAGCGACTTCAGCTGGTGGACCGGGGCGTCCGGCAGAATGCGTGTGATTTCTCTCTCCCACTTGCGGAGAAGATGGGGCGGCGCCATCACCAGCACGCGTCGGGAGCCGTGGATGAGACAGGCGCCAACCGCAGTGCGGGTCTTGCCGGTCGCCATCTCTCCGACGATCAACGCGCCGCGATGCTGTTGCAGCACCAGGGCCGCGGCCGCGGCGACATCCGCTTGCGGAGGCCAGAGCGGTTCCTTGAGTTGATTCAGGATGGGCTGCGCCGTGATCCGGTGCTCGGGTCTGAAGATGGGCCTGAGCTGTGAGGCGGCCGATTCACACAGGCTGGCGCTGAAGGTCTCGATAAACGTCGTGATCGGAACCTGGCGCGTGTCCATGGCGTCTCCTTGCGAGATCAAGATTGAGCGATGCCTGTGCTGTTACGAACAGAGGGATGGAGCGCTTGACGTGGGCTGGTGGTGAATGCCGCTCTCGGTGAGGCGGAACAGCGAGATGCGGGTCGGGGCGTGAAGCAGGAGCTTGTGGAGGTCCTTGACGCCTGCCTGATGGTGGACTCGGACTTCCACCACATGCATTCCCAGTCTCGTGAGTAACACGATCGCCTCTTGCTGGGCTTTCGGACCCTTGTCGGGCTCGGGGTCATTGTCCAGCGCGAGATAGACGATCTTGGCCTTGAGGCGAGTCAGGTACTCCGGAAGTTTGCCGACGTTGGCGATCCCGTTCAGGGCACAGAGCGTGAATGTGGGGCCGAACAGCGCATCACCGGCCAAGCAGTCGAGGATACTTTCGGTGACGAGGACTGCGGCGTCCCCGCGCTTCATGATCCAGGGAGACTTGATGCCGATCGTGGCGCGCAGGAGTTCGTTCGGCACGTCATGGAGCGCCCGGCATTCCACTCCATGCATGAAGTGGACATTGGGGCCGGGAAGCGGGATGCCGATGTATGGGGTCTTGGCCTCGCCGCGGGCCATCCAGACCGCTCCGACGTGGGGATAGTACGGGACCTGCCGAGAGAGAAAATACTGCCGGAGCTCTGCTTCCTTCTCAGGTGTCATGCTGGCCTTGGCGCTGTGGTAGGCCTGCCGCGCCAGCTCGATCCGCTGCCGCTGATCTTGGTTCGAATCCTTCCGGGTTCGCCTGGGAGTAGGGCCGAAGGAGATGGGATAACCGAGCAGCTTGCACACCGCTTCGGGGAACGTGAGCTGGAATGTCTGTTGGATGAACTCGATGCCATCGCCGTGCGTGCCCGGGCCAAAGTCATACCAGACCCAGGCGCCGTTGACACGGGAGACGGAAAACGACGGGTGGCGGTCGTCGCGCAAGGGAGAGTGGAAGAGCGCATGATCCGGGCGGCGGGACACGGGCTTGTGGCCCAGTTCGATGAGGATCTCGATGAGATTGACGGAACGGGCCCGCCGGATATCGTCAGGCGAGAGCTTCATGATGGGTCGTGATCCTTTGCGTAATCCTGTGATGGAGGTGCCGGCAGGGAGGGTATTACTGCGAAGACGCCGTCGGATTGTGTGATTCGGCACCTTTCTCCTATTCATCCTCCAGCGCGTAGACACGCGACGGCTTTTCGACCATCAGCGCATCCAGCTGGGACTTGATCGCTCGCATCCCTTCGCGAACGACCGTGGCGACGGATTCGTCCGTGCGGATGCGCGCCGGCTCCATCCCCGAGAGGAGGCCCTTGGCCTGATCGACGAGCTTCTGCAGGTCCAGATCCTGGCTGAGATTGCGCGCATCGAACCGGTTCAGGAAGTCCATCAGGTTGGTCACCGTGCTGGCCTTGAAGGTTTTGGTCTTGCCGTTGGCACTGGGCGTGAGTCGCTCCATCAGGTGATCGACCAACTCGGCCATCGCCTCGCGCAAGGTGGTCTTGGCTTCCTCAAGCATCTGCCTGACTTTTTGCGAGACGTTGTCGGTCTCACGCGTCAGCAGCCGCTCGCTGAGAGCACTCAGGGTTCCGGGAAGGTCGAACGTCAGGTATTGGCATTCGAAGAGAAAGCCGGCCTTGACCGTGTCGACGTCCGGGTAATCGGCTGGATTGTAGAGCTCGGCCAACTTGAGCTGGGCTTCTTCTCTGCGCTGGGGGTAGACCTGGACAAAATAGTCGATCAAACTCTCTCGTTTCTCTTTGAAGTTCGTGATCAGCTCGTCGACGTCTTCGAGGAGCGCATTGGGGACGAGGTAGATGCCCGGCCGGAGGGAGGACGGCAGCGTATAGCTGGAGAGTCGCTTGCGGATCTGCGCATCCAGTTTCGTAATTTCCTTGTATTCAGGACAGGCCAGAATCGCCTTGGTCACCTTGACCAGGGCGCGGTCGGTCTCGACCGCGAGCACATCCTGGCGGACGGTCCGCTTGATGCCGAGCTTCCGCAAGGTGAGGACGAGGCAGACCGCGTTCTTCCAGAGTGCGGAGAGAGTGGCTTGTGGAGTGTCCATGGAGAACCTCATGCGTGATGTGAACGGTGGACATGCGAGTGGTCCTGGTGCTGGCCGTGGAGGAGCCGTTCGGGCCGCTCGATGACTTCGGTCTGGCCGCCCGCGAGCTGGTTCAACAAGTTGAGTAACTCGTCAGCCTCTCGGTGATTGGGCATGCTGATGTCGTCCGTGGTAACTGTCAGGGTGCCGTCCGGCGCGATGTGCACGCGAATGGCGTCGGGCCTGTGCATGACCGGCTCCTTTCCATCGAGCGATTAAAACTTGCTGAGGACGAAGGTGGATTCCGACGTGTCGGTGGACTCGACGGTCCAGCCGAATTGGGAGGCCACCGTTGCGAGAATCTGGTGGGCGTAGGATCGTTGCAGCGTCTGGACCAGTTCTTCCTGGCCGCGTGGAATCACGACTGAGCGGGCGGACACGAAAAGCGTGATCCCGTCGGGTGTCTGGATGCGAAGGGATTCTCCCTCAAGGAACACTGTCCAGCCGAGGCGTTCAGCGGCTTGCTTGAGGAGCGTGTGATCGGCAGCCTTGAGTTCGACCGTGGTGGTGGCAGTCATCCAGCAGGGCATGGAGGCCTCGTTAAGAAAAATAGAAAGAGAGTCACCTAGGCCGCGTACATGCGGGGGCTCGGTCCCTGAGCGGCCTCGGCCTTGTCCATGAGATAGGGGCCGGGATAGCTGGCGGAGAGGTACCGGTAGTTGGCTTGCGACCGCAGCTCTTTGAGCTGGTCCGCGGCGCGGATGGAGACGGGGATGATGTAGGCGCTCGCTTCTTCCAGGGAGCAACCGAGTTGCCAACTCAGCTCGCAACAGGTCCGGATCTCGTCGCCGGTCCAGCCTTGATCTGGCGGCTGAGCCATCTCTGGAGGGATCTGGAACTGTTTCCGATAGATGGCCCAGATGGCTTCGCGCTCGGCTGCCGAAGGCAGATCGAAGAACATGACGCCGTACTTGAAGCGGCGGAGCAGCTCCGGCGGGAGCGCGCTGACGTTGTTGCTGGTGGCGATGAACAGGACATTGTCATCGGCCACGGCGCTGACGACGCCGAGCGCCTGGCGCAGCTGGCCTTCCGATTGACCGACGAGCGACGCTTTCATCGCGCCGAGGTCGAAGCAAATCGCGGGCACCCCGGCTTCCGTGCCGCTGGCTTTGGCCACCATGGATTTGCACGTCCCCGGCGGGCCGACGAAGATGATGCCTCTCGCCTTGTGATCCTGCATATAGGTGAGCAAGGTCCCCAGCATGGAAACGGTGACGCCCGACGAGTCCTGATTGGAGGACAGGGAGCCGCTGAACATCTTCTCGATTTCATCAAGGAAGACGACGGCTTTCGGCGGATCATTGCCCTTGAAGAGTTTCGCGAGGAAGTCTTTGGCCGCTTGCACGCCGCCGATGTCGTGGAACCGTTCGTTCCCGCCCCACACGGAGAGCCCCGGGGTGGCGTTGATCATCTGCCGTTTCCGTTCCCACAGGCGTTCCAGGTTGATGCCAGTCCGTTTGCTGAGCGACAGGGCCACGACCTGTTCGGCCGGAAAGGCCGCGAGCCCCTGCAGCGCGGAGACGGCCTGAGCCATTGCGTCCTCGGCAGGAGTGTCGATTTGTGCCTGTACGCATTGGTCCTTGATGATCGCGGCCAGTTGCTCCCGCCCCGGCAGGGTTTCTTCCAGGACCAGCAGATCATGGAAAAGTTCTGCGGGGACGTCGATCGCCGGAGCCAGCAAGACGAGGGTCGCCGGTTTGCTCTTGAAGAGGTCGCGCAAATTCCAGATGCCTTGGGAGACGAACTCATTGCGGATGAAGCGGTGGGCGTTGTGAAAGAAGACGACGCTTTTCGGAGGCACATTTGCGAGAAGCTTGAGGGTTTCCGAGGGATTCATCGTGACGTTGGACTTCGCACTGTCCAGCAACGTCGCCTGGGCTTTCTCGGCTCCGCTGTTGACGGGCATGAGCCCGCGGCTGACGTCCCAGGAGAAGACGGGGTCTTCCTGATCGGATCCAGGACTCCGCAACCCGTAGGTCCGGACCAGACCGATCGTGGCGGCAGGATCGGGTGTGGTGATGGCGAGGAGCGGAACCGAAACCCTGCGGGCGCGCACGAACTGCGCCACCAGATCAGGCATGGAAGTCTGCATCGCACTCTCCTTCGTGATGGCTCGTTGCGAGGATGAAAGAGGAGATGGTTACGTAGGGGAAGGATCAGATGAACCTGATGGTCGCTGTGCGGCTCTTTGGGAGGGAGCGGGCGAGCCGGATTCGGTGGAAGCGGTTTGTCTGGAGACGGGAGCGTTGACGAGTGCGGCGACCTGGCGCGCGGACTGAATGAACGCGTCGTCCTGGCCATGCACATAGGCCTCGTCGCATTGGTTAAGGAGTTGCATGATGGAAGAGAAGCGCGGATCGTCGCCGGTGATTCCGGAAGTGAGTTCGGCCAAGCGGCGGAACCGTTTGAGCCACCGGTCCGGACCGGTGAGCACCGGGAGAGTGGCGGACCTGGTGCCATCGTAGCCGTGCGGGTTGACGGTCCAGGCGGCGAGGCAGTGGCCGGCTTTATCGACGGCCTTGACGGCGGTGATCTTGGCAATGGGGAGGGTGACCCCGGAATCCAGATTGACGCGGCCGGCTGCGCTCGGGTCGAGGATCTCGATGATCCTGCCGTCCTGCAGTCGGTCTTTGGCATCGCGGTAGACCACGGTCCATCCGACCTGAAGCCCGACGTTCTGATCCGTCCTCGGGGTCACGGCAGCCGCGTTGAGCGGGACGGATGGTGGAAGCGACTGGGGAGGCATGGCCGATTCTTCTCCGTAGGATTGTGACCGTCAACTGCACTTCGTCCAGCCGCAGTGCCGGCAGAGCAAACAATTCTCCTGCTGAATGGTGCCCTGGCTGCATTGTGGGCAGGGAGGGAGTCCCTCGCCGTTCTCTTTGATCAGCTGGCTCATGCGGAGTGCTCGGATGATGGCGGCCGGGATACTGGCAACCGATCCGTACCGTTGGTTGGCCTTTTCCAGTTGTTCGAGCAAGGCCTCCACAGGCACACCCGATCGCAAGGAGATGGAGAGGACCCGTGCGAAGGATTCGTAGATTTCAGCGTTGCTGGCTTCGACGGGCGTGTGGATGAAGACCTCGAGCGGTCTGGTCTTGAGAGTCGAGATCGTGACGTACACATGACCATCCGTCGTCTTCACCTGCACCCGCTTCGCGTCCAGGACATCCGGCAGCTCGAAGGGGTGGGCAATAGGGAGGTCCGCGTCTTCCGCCCTTGTTCCTTTCATGGGAAGGCTCCCATTGCGGTCCGCCTTGCCCAGATTGAGCACCTGGCTGTTGCGGCTCCCATCGCGGTAGACGGTGATCCCGCTGCAATCGAGTTCCCAGGCGAGCAAGTACGCGTGGCGGACGTCTTCAACGGTTGCCGTGGCGGGCAGGTTGATGGTCTTGCTGACCGCCGTGTCGCTGAACCGCTGCCAGGCAGCCTGGACCCGGACATGCTGCTCAGGGATGAGATCGTGGGCTACGGTAAAGACCTGTTGCCAGTGGGCGGGCACGTCCGTGAGGCCCCGGCAAGACCCATGATTGGCCACGATCTTGTCGATGAGATCGTCATGCCACCAGCCTTCACGCCTGGCCGTCGCTTCGAAGAGGTCGCACAGGTAAGGGAGCTTCCTGCCTTCGAGGACCTGCTTGAACCAGACCAGCGCGAACTCGGGCTCACAGCCGGCGCTGGTGTCGGCAATCATGCTGATCGATCCAGTCGGTGCCACGGTCGTCACGTAGCTGTGGCGCACCTTTTTCCCTTCCTGTTCATGCTTGCTTCCCTTCCACGCGGGATACACGCCTCGGGTGTGGGCCAGCTGCTCTGACGCGCGCCACGCCATGGCCTTCATCTGGCGCGCGAGCCGCTCGGTCAAGCGTATGGCTTCTTCGCTGCCGTAGGGAAGGCCCAACATCATCAACAGCCGTGCATATCCCATGATCCCGAGGCCGATGCGGCGGGTCTGCCGCGTCATGGCGTTGATCTGGGGGAGCGGATGGTCGTTGGCATCGATGATGTTGTCCAGGAATCGAACCGCGAGCCGGATGGTCTGGTCGAGACGCTCCCAGTCGAGCTCGTACTGATCATGGCCGGGCAGGATCCGAAGATGCTTGGCTAAGTCGATGGAGCCAAGCGTGCAGGCATCGAAGCCATGCAGAGGGATCTCACCGCAGGGATTGGTCGAGACGATTTCGCCCATGTTTGGAATCGGACAGGCCCGGTTCGCGCGGTCGATGAAGAAGAGCCCGGGATCGCCGGTCTTCCAGGCTTCCTCGACGATGCGATCGAAGACCAGCCGTGCGGAGATGTGTTTGATGGGCTGCATCGTGCGGGGGTTGATCAGGGCGTAGAGCCTGTCCTCCTTGACCGCGGTCATGAACTCGTCGGTAGCGGCCACGCTGATGTTGAAGTTCCGGATCTGGCCGTCGTGCGTCTTGCACCTCACGAAGTCCAGGATATCGGGGTGCTGGACATGGAGAATCCCCATGTTCGCGCCCCTGCGGGTTCCGCCCTGGCGTACCTGTTCGGTGGCGCCGTCAATGATCTTCATGAAGGAGACCGGGCCGGATGCCACGCCGCCTGAGCTCCTCACACGATCGCCCTTCGGACGCAAATTGGAGAACGAAAACCCGGTGCCTCCGCCACTTTTGTGGATCAACAAGGCCGCAGTCACGGCATCCCCGATCGACTGCATGTCATCCTCGATGGGGATCACGAAACAGGCGGAGTACTGCTTGTGCGCGCCCGGCCGGCCGGCGTTCATCAAGGTGGGGGAATTGGGCAGGAAGGTTCGAGAGGCGAGCATCCGGCGGAACTGCTCCTCGATGGATGCCACTTCTTCATGTGTCGCCTCGTACAGGGTCTCGACCACGGCGATTTCACGGGCGACCCGTGCCCAGAGTTGGTCCACGGTTTCGACGATGTTTCCCTGGTCATCCTTGGCCAGGTACCGTTCTCGGAGGACGGTGAGAGCGTTGTCCGATAGCGGAATGTACTCCATGGTGGAGGGTGGGATCGGATCGGTCAGGTTGTTCGTCATCAGTCAACCTTCAATGAGTCGGAGGTTGTCGCACCTTTAAACGTGCAACGCCTCAATTGAGAATTACTTCCCGGGTTTGGGAGCCTGCGAATGTTGCAAAAAACCATGAGTCAGGACGGGTGCCAGAGCCGCCTTCTGGGTCAAACAAAACAATTGGGGAGCGGCTTGCCCGAACGGAGGAGGTGTCGCGCCTCTTGCCATTCGGGTTGGAAAATCCGATCGCAAAGGGTAGGATGATTGACAATTGGACCTCAGTTGTGTACCATTTTGTCACTCACATTGGAGGTTAGGCCATGAAGTTCATTACCGTGCGAGAACTGCGAGGGCGGCCGAGCGAGGTGTGGTCGAAACTCTCACGTGACAAGGATCTGGTTCTCACGTCGAACGGGAAACCGATTGCGATCCTTTCAGCCGTGTCCGAGGAAACACTAGAAAGCTCGCTGGTCGCGCTCCGGCGGGCCCGCGCCGTCGCCGCGGTTGAAGTGATGCAGTCTCAATCTATTGCCGCCGGAACCGACAAGCTGTCTCTGGAAGAGATTAATGCTGAGATCGCGTCGACTCGGAAGACCCGGCGGCGGTGATCGTCGTCGTCGACACGAATGTGCTCGTGGCCGGCCTCTTGTCCCCCTTTGGCCCACCTGGTGAAATCGTCCGCATGATTGCCTCTGGGACCCTGACCGTAGCCTATGACGCCCGAATCATGGCAGAGTACGTGGAGGTTCTCCGGCGCCCGAAGTTTTCATTCGGCAGGGAGCATGTCGACGCGTTCCTGGATCAATTGAAAGCGACGGGAACCGTTGCGGCGGGTGATCCACTCCCGGCTCGCTTGCCGGACCCGAATGACGAACCCTTCCTGGAAGTCGCCCTGGCCGGCCGTGTCCGGTGCCTGATTACTGGAAACGTGAAGCACTTCCCCCCTGGGGCCCGACAAGGCTCTCAGATATTGACTCCCCGTGAGTTTCTCGACTTCTACCGGAAGAGCCTTCGGGGGAAGCCTCGCCCAGGTTGAGAGGCTCATAGTCGTCTCGGCCGCCTACTGACTCCCATGAATCACATCGATCCGCAAATCGAAAAACATAAGTTCGTATTTTCCGCTTTCCGCGAAGCGCATTTTTCGCTGTCGCTACAAATGAAAGACGAGGAGTATCCTAAGGATGGCTTCGCGGACGTTAAGACAATAATGCGTGATGACAGCGTTGTCGAATGGCAACTGGGTGGATGGCTTGATGAAGACCAGATGCGAGTGGCGCGGAAGAAAGAACGCCTTGAAACAGAACTCAGGAGGGTCATCTCAAGAATTCCGAATACAACAGTGAACTTTAGACTATGCCTGATCTTGCCAAGGGATGACGCCGAGCGATTCCAAAAGTCTGAGGCAGACGCGCTTAAATCTGAACTCCAGCACCTCATTCAGAAAACGGATTCGGACTGGACGGCACAGCCCCTACTGCAATCGCCTCAAGGGCAACTCTGCAGAGACTTTACAAAGTATCCGAGACTGGAGAGATACTTGCACAGTTTTCTGCTTATGCCCAGAGGGGCGCAAGATAGGCCTCACCAACGATGGATTGAAATGGAAGGATGGGGAGGTGCGTATAACCCCCTCACAGCGGTTGAGGCTCTTCGCAAGATTGTTGCGAAAAAGGCAGGTCGCTACGGTGGATTACAAGGCGTCGATGCTCGGCTTCTGCTTCATTACGACGAAGCGATCCTCTATAACTCTCCTTATCAGGATAGTGATACAACACTAGAAGACATGGCTCAACTTGCCGGACATTGGCTGAGCCTAGATTTTCCAAACCTGTCTGCCACCTTTCGGGAGGTTTACCTCCTGCACACGCCCGAGCGCTGTGCGTACCAAGTTTTTCCTGCCATCTTTAAGTGTATGGGGAACAATGCTTCACCATACGAGTGAAGGAAAACATGGCGGTCTCATCGCCGCTGATCTTCTGCACCCTGTCTAGGGAAGGTCTGATTTATTC